>JAOZOL010000449.1 GCA_029933295.1 Desulfobacterales bacterium
AAGCTTTTCATGCTTGATCCTCTTCTACGACTTCCAATGTCCTTGGCTTATTATCAACCGTGGTCAGAGGGGTAATGGTTTTCCCGCCCTTTATGGTCACACCCATGTCCTCAAATTTACGGGCTGACGGCAGCACCCTGCGTTCAAATGATCCCACTGCCTTGTTGTAAGTATTGATACACTTATCCAGATCACGGCCAAGGCTGTTGAAATGAGCCACCATTGACGCCATCCGGTTATACAGTTCATTACCCAGCTCGCTCACAGCCTTTGCATTTTCCGCAGCGGTCTCCTGCTTCCATCCATATGCCACGGCTTTTAACAAGGAAATCAATGTGGTCGGCGTGGCCAGAATAACGCCTTTATTGGCGGCATCTTCAATCAGACCCGGCTCTTTTTGCAAAGCGGCTGAAAAAAAATTTTCTCCGGGCATGAAAAGAACCACAAATTCCGGAGTGGGTGTAAACTGGGTCCAGTATTCTTTGGCAGCAAGCTGTTTTATATGCGTCCGGACATGCCCGGCATGCCGGGCCAGCATTTCTTCCGTATGATCCATGTCCTCTGTTTCAAGTGCGTCAAGATAAGCGGTAATGGGGACTTTGGAATCCACAACGATCTTACGGTCTCCGGGAAGCTGGATAATCATATCCGGTCTTGTTGAATTACCTGCTGTATCAGGTGTCTGCTGTTCAAAAAAATCACACCGGTTCTGCATGCCTGACAGCTCCACAACCCGCCTCAAGGTAATTTCCCCCCACCGCCCTCTCACATGGGGCATACGAAGTGCATTCACCAGTTTTCCGGTTTCCCGCTGGAGCTCATTCTGGGTCCGGCTCAAAGAGACTACCTGCTGGGACAATTCACCGTATGCTTTTTCCCGCGCCTTTTCCATGGACTGAACCTGGTGATCATATTTCTCAAGCGCGGTTGATACCGGTGCGATAAATTCTTTAACCGCTTTTTGTTTACTGTCAAAATCGTGCTTGGCGGCCTCAACATATTTGGTAAACGTCTGGCCGGCAAGGTCTAAAAACGACTGATTGTTCTCGTAAAGCGCCCGTGACGACAGTGCTTTAAAAGAATCCGCCATGCGGGTTTTCATTTCTTCCAGCATGGCGGTTTTTTCCGCAGCCATTTTTTTCTCGCTCTCCATGAGCGTCTCAAGCTCGGTCTGGCGCTGCTTGAGCTCTGAAATATGGTTGTTTAACGAACGAATTTCCGCGACCCGGTCATCCAGTTCATGTTTTAAGGATGCCATGTGCTCAAGACTGTTTTTGGCTGCCGCATGGGCGTTTGACTTTTCAAGAAATTTTTCGTTAATCACTGAAAGATCCTGCCTGGCCTGACTCATCTCTACTTGAAGGGCTTCAATTTCCCTTGTTTTATCGCTAACGGATTCTGCCAGCAATGTGTTTGAGGATTTTTCAGATTCCAGGCGGCTGCCCATCAATAAACGGGTAATCAGCCATCCTGTAAACAAACCCGCAGCCAGCCCCCCTGCCCCGCAAACAATATGTAATGTCATTGAATCCATTATTATTCTTTTATGTCTGCCTGTTCTTCACCACGGACAAGCTGCTGATTGTCGGCCTTTCGAATATAGGTTCCGCTTTTGCCGCCCGATTTTTTAACCAGACAGATGTCGGAAATGATCATGGCCTTATCATAGGATTTACACATGTCATAGATGGCAAGTCCTGCCACAGAAGCCGCCGTCAATGCCTCCATTTCAACACCGGTCTGGTCAAAAGCCCGCACAGTTGCGTAAATGCCGATTAAATGATTCTGCTCGTTGGGTATAAAGTCGATCTGGACGTGCCGGATGGCTAACGGATGACACAGCGGAATCAATTCGTAAGTTTTCTTGGCCGCCATAATGCCGGCAATGCGTGCTGTTTCAAACACATTCCCTTTTCGCACTGTGTTATTGACAATTTTGATAAATGTATCTGCACTCATCGATACCATGGCCTGGGCCACCGCGATCCTATCTGACGGGGCTTTTGTGCTGACATCCACCATACGCACATGTCCTTTTTCATCCATATGAGTAAAATCTGACATATAAATGTTCCTTTCTCGCTTTCGCTAAATATGACAGTCTCGTAAAAAGCTTTT
>JAOZOL010000450.1 GCA_029933295.1 Desulfobacterales bacterium
CCTTATTCAGTGGGAAATGAAGATCGCATTGATTTGGGGAAAAAGGGCAACACCGTCAATAATTTTTGTGTTAATATACTCGGAAACTGGCCGGATTGTACGGGATGCCATATTGGATATGGATGGGAGGATGATACTTTTGATTTTACAGATATGTCAAAAATTGATTGTCTTGTGTGCCACGACCGTACTGATTGGCATGAATTTGTAACCACAGAAGCCGGTTGGCCAAAGGAAGGCCTGGATTTGAAGCTGTGTGCAGAGAGCGTGGGAAGGCCGGAGCGTGAAAATTGCGGTTCCTGCCATTTTTTTGGCGGGCATGGCGGTGCGGTAAAACATGGTGCCCTGACACCCCTTGTGGGGGAAATGTCTTATCCGGAAAAATCCCTTGATGTCCACATGGGAGATGGATTGGACTTTAAATGTCAGGATTGCCATAAGACCCGAAATCACAAAATAGCCGGCAGAAGTATTTCCGTTCCTGTTTCAGAAGGAAACATCACCTGCACGTATTGTCACACGGAGACGCCGCATATTGACACCTCTCTTTTGTCGCATCATTTAAATAAACATACAAAACATATCGCTTGCCAGACATGTCATATTCCGGTTTATTCCAAGAAGAAAGCCACGGAAATAAGCTGGGACTGGTCTGTGATAAATAAAGAAAATGCCAACCACGGCGGGCATAGAGTCAAAAAACAGGCAGGACAGCCTACCTATTTCTGGTATAACGGTACTGCCAAACATTATGTTTTGGGCGACCCCATCAATGAAAACGGGGTTACCGAAATTGCAAAACCCATGGGAAGTAGAGAGGATGCTTCGGCAAAAATATATCCGTTTAAACCCCATAAAGGAAAACAGGTGTTTGATACGGTTAATCGATATTTGTTGACATTTCAGCTTTGGAGTGGACTTGCAAAACATCTGGATTGGGATCGGGCGATAAAATACTCTGAGCCGTATTCCGGTCTTGAATTCAGTGGTAAATACGGATTTGAAGAGACCATTATGTACCAGACCGTGACCCATGAAGTGCTTCCCAAAGAAGAGGCCCTTTCCTGCAGGCAATGCCATACCTCACTTGCAAAACCCGGTAAGGATTGTTCCATGTGTCATCAGGCAAGAGAAGGGGTTGATTTTAAGAAGCTTGTTTCAAAAGGAGTTGATTTTGAAAATATGTTAAAAGAGGGGATGCCCGTAAATGAGCTTGTAGGTAAAACAGATTATCTTAATTTTAAAGCTCTGGGTTATGATGGTGATCCCATTAAAACCGGCGGAAGGTTTGAAAAATTGCCGCTGCACGGGGATGCCGGAAAATAAATTTCGGCCCGGCCCTTGAACGCCGCAGAATAAATTTGTTTTAGTGGGGGGTGCATTTGTTAACGATATGGTAATAAATGGTTTCCCCCCACTAATGGAAAAGGTGTGAATATTATTAAATTATATATATATTAACCAGTATTTTTTGGTAAGGGGATCTGTATATATTTATACCGGAAAATGCTGATAGATTTATAACAAATGTTTAAATAAGGAGGGAATTTAATGAAAAAAATTTTGACTGTTTTTTGTGTATTTTTATTTTTAATGGTTTTTTCCGGCATGAATCTCTATGCGTCCGATGATATTCAGAGTCTGAAGGATGAGTTAAAAGAGATACAAACAAAAATTGAAAAAATGGAAAAAACAAACAAGGAGGACAAAGAAGAAATTGAGTACATAAGTGACCGGCTGGACAAGGCGGAACTTCATACGGCCACGGACAAAATTTCTCTGGGCATTGAGTTGCGCGTCGAAGCACAGTCCATCCAATATAATGATCTGCGGGCAGCTCCGTCAACTCTTATGCAAGGATTTTTTACGCCGTTCAACCCCTCGGGAGGGGGAGGATTCAATGGCGCCACGTTGAATCAGATTCAGCAGGGCATGGCCAATATGCAGAATGCCGGCCAGATTCCGGCGCTTGAAAAATATGATGAAGATAATGATATCATTTATACGAATAAATTTTATCTTAATATGAAGGCAAAAATAAATAACCAGCTTAATTTTGCGGGCCGGCTGGCCGCATACAAGGTCTGGGGGGATTCCACAGGCGTCAAGTTTTATC
>JAOZOL010000451.1 GCA_029933295.1 Desulfobacterales bacterium
TTGTGGTGCTGCGCTTAACATAAAGAAATGCATGGCAAAAGAGGATTTGTCACTATGTTGCGGGGACAAATGGTTATAGAAATAGTGTCAGATTTTGAGTCTTAGGGAATCGGGAGCGGAGGGTATGCTGATTCAGTGGTTATCGATCCATCTTTATTTTATAATATCAACTATATATAGAATTTAAATCACAAATCAAGGTTTGGGCGACACTGTTTTTTCTTTTTTTAGCGTAACCGGCTGCCCAAAGCTGCGTAGCGGAACGCCCCAGCTTTGGGCGGCAATCCGGGTTCACGTGATTGCCAGGCGAGTTATGCCACCTATCGTAGCGGAAGGTTAATTCCGAGGTCCTGAGATACTTGATCAATCGTACCCGTTTCCACTGATTTTACAATGAACTCATCTCCTATCAGATCTTTTATGTACAACTTGTTGTAAATAAACATAAACAATATCCCGCTTAAACCCAGGGTAATCACGGTGAGCAGGAAGATGATGATTGCCCATTTCCAATCCCCTCGAAAAAGAGGCGGAAAAAATGCAAAAAACAAGACTGTCCATGAGATGCCGACTGGTGCTTTCTTGATTTGCCCGTTATAAGGGTTTTCCATCACAAGTTTCGTATAAGCCATTTTTTTTCTCCCTTGTTGCCCCGTTTTGGTTATGTTTGGCGATAAGACGGGGTATCCATATCGCCTAACCATATAATAATCAGCTTGCAGTGTAAATTTGTTTAAATATTTTTGGCCATTGTTTTACGCACAGCTCGGCTTCCCGGTATCCAGGAGAATAAATTCGTATTAAACAATGGATTAACCAGTTTATTTCTCCCTTTTTATTTTTTCTCCAAACTCCTTTACCGCCCTATATGCTGTGGCAATGGCAAGTCCGGCGCCGCATTTCTGGCGCATCCAGTCCTGATGGGCCAGGATGGAACCTGCGGCAAAGAGATTTTCAAAGGCCGGCTGCCCGGAGCTGTCTAACGGCCGGAAAGACGAATCGATTTCAAGCCCGGCCTGATTGATCTGATGCCCGTTCGGGTCGAAAAAATCCTTTTGATGCCATTGGGATCTTTCATCGGGCTGGGTAACCGGCAGGTCAAAAATCGTTTCTTTAATTTTTTTTCGGCCCGCATGCAGCCCCATGCCCAGGAACCGACCGCTGGCCATAATTATTCCGTTAGATTCGATGATATGATCGGTTTTTCCGGTTGCCCGGTCACCGATTTCCAGGATAAACCGATTGTCTGTTTCACGGTGCACGTTCAATACCCGTTTTTGGGGAAAAAGCCGGACGCTTTTTTGCGTTATTTGTGTCTCAAACGCTTCTTTCATCCGGATGCCGGGAAGCGATGGCGGTATGGTCGGAATTTCAAAAACATCCGCCCCTAGAAGATTTTCCAGATGGGACACGACTTTACCGGTGTTGTATATTCCGAGAATAGCCGGCATGCCTACCGCTTTAGCATTATTTAGATGAGGTCTGATCTCCTCGGCCAGTTTGATCCGATTTTCCTCGATTTCCAGTGATCGGCCCATTTGTTCGGTATAAAGATCCACAGAAGGGCCGACAACAGGAAACGCTATGCGAGCGGCACGCAGGTTGGGCCATTGGGGGAGCAGCATTTCTACAATTTGAACGGCACTGAATCCTTTTAATCCCCAGAAATCAAGAATCAGACAGGGGCGTTTTTCTGCAAGCGCCACAGCACCGGCCCACATTGTGCGGGGCACGCAATACGTCGGCTTAACGGTTCCCATGGGAGAAAGTACATTTGTATTTTTGTCTGTGTGGCCTTGATACGGCAGGCCGGCTGTTTTCATAAAATTTAAAAATTCATCAAACGCACTCCGAATATCCTCCTGTTTTATGCTCGCATAGGGATGATCCGGTATGTCGGCGACCAATTTATTAATGGCATGCCAGGGGTTGTCCCATATTTTTTGCTGTTTTATTGGATGAACGCTCATGAGATCCAGATAACCTGTGGTATAAATTGTCGAACTGCTGACACCGATTTGAGCAGTCTTTATTCCCCGTTCGGCGGCAAAGATCGCCGCCGACATTCCGGCCATGCCGGTGCCTATAATCGCCAATTCGCTTTGCGTTGTTTT
>JAOZOL010000452.1 GCA_029933295.1 Desulfobacterales bacterium
TCGACCTTCGACCTTCGACCTTCGACCTTCGACCTTCGACCTTCGACCTTCGACCAGAAAAAGAGCGCGCAATAATAAGATATGAGTCCCCATCCCACAATAGCTAATTTATGCTCAGGCCATCTAGAGTTTTAAAACACCGATTCCTGGATATTAGAACTTTTCTCCCCGCTTTTCGCGAATCTGACTCCCTACCGGCCTGATACGTCCCCACAAACTATAAATCAGCGCCACACTGGCCATCACCTGAAAGGATGAACACCAAAATCCCGCTTGAGTCGTCAGACTTTGTGGATAATATCCCTGAAGAATTTCTACGATGAAACGTACCAAGGTTGCTAGGGTAAAAACATAGTAACTGATACGGATAACATCGGGGTTATAAGACTTGTCATCCTTTCTGGCCCTTGGGAAAAACCAAACTGCCACGCCTAGAATCATCATAAAGACTCCACCCATAAGCAGGATGTGCATGTGGGCTTGAATCAGGGTAAATGGCATGGACCATCCAAATGTCCGAGAACCATAAATATATAGCCCCGAGAAAAGTCCAAGGACAAAAAATCCGAAAGCTGTTTTAATGAAATATCGTGCATTGGTAAACATAATTCCTATCTCCTAATGTTTGAAAATAACCTGCTCAAGATACAATGAATATTAAAAAGAATGTCTCAATCAAGATCCGCATTTGGAAACCCCCTACCTAAAGTGGAAATCTCCAGATTAGGTATGCTTTGAAAATTACCACCTAAAAATCCCATATAGTTAATAAAAATCATCGAAAGGGTGTTCGTAAGTTATTAAATTATAATGCAATAAACAAAATTAATAACGAAAAAACGAAAGCACCCAATCGATGAAAAATAGAGCTAAAAAAATCTTGCCTGAATTTACATCAAAAACCCTCACAAACCATGCCGGTATTTTGCCAATTGATCATTTTTTAAGGAAGCAGCTATCATTTGATAAAGCCATCAAAAACAGTATTGATTTACCAATCGCTTCCAATACAAAGTACGAGACGAGTACAATATTTAAGAGTATCATTTATGGGTACTTAGCGGATTTTAAGCGTCTCAGTCATTTTAGTGAGTTTACCAAAGACCGAATGATTCAGAAACTGCTGGGCATCAAAAGTCATATTGATGAGAACACGTTGGGGTATCGACTCAATTATTTCAATTTCAAGAATGCCAATTATCTGCAGGAGTTACTGGGCAAGCTGGGCAGAAAAGTCCGTAGCCAATATTTAGATTCGACCCGTCTGATCATAGACATTGATTCAACGGTTAAGGGGTCGTATGGAAATCAGGAAGGTTCTCGTAAAGGCTATAATGAGAAAAAGAGAGGACAAAAGTCATTTCATCCTCAAATGGCATTTATCACTTCTACTAAAGAATGCCTCCACAGTTGGTTTAGGCCAGGTGACACTTATTCCGGCAATGGGACCTCAGAGTTTATCAAAGAGTGCCATGTACGTCTTCCCGAAGAAGTGACCGCATTGTATCGGTGTGATAGTGCCTATTTTGACAATAAAACCCTGTCAGTCATTGAAGCACAGAAAGATTTTTACTTGATCAAAGTAAAGCTCCGGAATATGAAACACCTAATATCTTCCTGTGAATGGGAAGATATCCCGGCTTATCCGAGTATTGCCTATTCAGAACAGCAGTACCAGGCACAAAGCTGGGATCATCCCCGTAAGCTGGTATTTATCCGCCGTCTGGTAAACATTCATACAAAGGGTCTGCTGTTTCCTATACCTGAATATGATTACACCTGTTATGTAACTAATCTGGAAGAAGCCCCACTGGAGATTTACCACCAGTACAAAGATCGAGGGGAATGTGAGAACTGGATTGCAGCTGTCAAGGGTCAGTTGAATGCCGGGACAACTATCATGAAACATTTCTGGGGCAGTGATGTGTTGTGGAATCTGGCAGTATTCGCTTATAATCTCACAATTTGGATCAGATATTTAACAGACAGAAAAGTATGGAGACAGGAACCAGCCACTTTTCGAGCATGGTTTATTCGCGTGGCTGGCAAACTTATTTATCGCTCAAGGCAGTATACCTTGAAGATGCCTAAAGATTACTATTACAGAGA
>JAOZOL010000453.1 GCA_029933295.1 Desulfobacterales bacterium
ATAAATTGATACCTCAGCCCAACTCTTTCGCAAAGAAGGCTGCCGCCTTTTTTAACCCATGTTTAACAAGATTTTAGTAAAAAAGGGCAATTTTGCCAAAAAAATTTAAAAAAAGCTAACGATTTCAAGTATGAATTCATTTTTTTACGTCTGTAGTGCCACGAAATAAGATAGAGCCTTGACTGCCGAATAAAATTCCGCTATATATTATGCATGTTTATTCGGCGAACTAAAACCGGCACATCTGTTGACGGCAATGATTATTATACCTTTCGTCTTGTTGTTTCCCAGAGGGTTGGAGACAAAGTACGTCAGCGAACATTACTGAATCTTGGACGATACTTTTCACTTCCCAGGGAGCAGTGGGGTCCATTATGTACCAGAATTGATGATATCATTTCCGGGCAGCTAAGCATGGAAGCCCCGCCGGAAGAAATAGAGACACTCGCACAGCGTTACGCAGCCCGCTTGATTGCCAACCGATCAGAACAAAATGATAATGAAAACGCCACAGATTATCAAGAAGTAGACGTTGCCTCACTTGAATTGGTTCGCCCCAGATCAATTGGCGTCGAACATGTTGGTCTGGAGGCCATTAAGTCACTTAACATACCGAAAATACTGGAAGAAGCAGGTCTTAATAAAGTCCAGAGGGATGTTGCTATAGGTGCCATCATTGGCCGCATGGCGGAGCCCGGCAGCGAACGTGCAACCTGGCAATGGCTAACCGAGCGAAGTGGCCTCGGCGAATTAATGGATGTCGATTTTGAGTCTATGTCGGTCATGCGTTTGTACCGGACTTCAGATTTACTGGTGCAACATCGGCATGAGATTGAAGATGCCCTTTTTTCACATATAACGGATTTGTTTTCTTTAACCACGACTGTAACCCTGTATGATTTAACCAATACCTTCTTTGAAGGTAATATGACCGGCAACGATAAAGCTCAGCGGGGGCATTCCAAGGAAAAGCGAAGTGATTGTCCCCTGGTTACCCTCGGTCTGATTTTAGATGACAGTGGTTTTATTCGTGGTTCACAAATGTTTGCAGGGAACGTTTCTGAATCAAAAACCCTGCAAATCATGCTCGAACAACTAAAGGCTCCCAAGGGAGCTTTGGTTATCATGGATCGAGGTATTGCTACACAAGCAAATATAGATTGGCTGATTGAGCATCATTACCGTTATTTGGTGGTAAGTCGTGAACGAACACGAAGTTTTGATCCCGATCAAGCTGTAGAAATTACAACGGCTTCCGACCACTCGATTAAAATCCATAAAGTTATCAACGAAGAAAAAACCGAAGCCCGGCTTTATTGCCATTCGGATCAGCGGCAAGCTAAAGAAAAAGCTATCACAAAACGTTTTATCGATCGTTTTGAAGCCGGTTTGCACAAAATAGCCGATAGTCTTACCAAGCCCCGTGGAACAAAAAAGCGAGATAAAGTATTAGAGCGTATTGGTCGTTTGAAAGAAAAAAGTAAGGGAATCGGACAACACTATAAAATTGATATAAGTTTAGATGAATCAGGTAACACGGTAACCGGAATAACCTGGGAACAAAAACCGGTAGAAGGAACCCAGCTGACTGATCCCGGGATATATTGTTTACGTACCAATGAACTCCAATGGGACGAAGCCGCTTTATGGAAAACATATACGATGTTGACCGACCTGGAAGCAGTATTCCGAAGCTTGAAGTCAGAGCTTGGTTTGCGGCCAATTTATCATCATAAAAAGGAACGGACCGATGGCCATCTGTTTATCACGGTTTTGGCATATCAGGCTGTCCAGGTCATCAGGCGAAAACTGAAAGATAATGGAATCAATGATAGTTGGTCTTCCTTAAGAAAAATACTTTCAGGACAACAACGGGTTACGGCAACATTTAAACAAAAAGATGGGCATACTCTGCATATTAGAAAAACAACAGTTGCCGAACCGAAATTGAAAAAAATCTATGATGCACTGAAAACATTGCTATCACCGGGACGCACAAAAAAAACGATAAATTAACAAAATAAAACAAATGTAGTGCCACTTGACTATTTTGATGCCTGTAAATGGTTGAATTGAATCAATATATTTTTTATGCTGTTAAATATGGG
>JAOZOL010000454.1 GCA_029933295.1 Desulfobacterales bacterium
CAGTCCCGTCCTTGCTGAAAACTCTGTATTCCTGATTAAAATGATCATTTTCTTTGTCATTGCTATGGGACTCAACTTCCTCAGCCACCCTTTGCAGATCCTCCGGATGAATCAGATCTCTGTAAGAAACAGCGCCGCTTAAAAATTCTTCCTCCGTATAGCCAAAAACGTTTTCCACATTTCCGGAAACATATTCAACCGGCCAGCCCTCTTCATTCTTCCACACAAAAGCAACCGCGGGACTCTGGTTGATAATATTATATACTTCTTTCAACTTCTTTTCTGTGTTTATACGTTCCGTTACGTCACGACTGGTACCCTCAACACCAAGGATAGTACCATGGCTGTCCCGATAATACCTTACATTGCCGGACGCCCACCCGATTGAACCGTCTTTACATTTTATTTGAGCAATAAAATCATTGACATAACCATCTTTTTCCAAGGCAGCCAAAAGGTCATGCGGCTTTTCAGGGGTTACATGAAAATCTTCCATGTACCTCCCCAGTGTTTCTTCAACCGTATAACCACATAATTTCTCGAATGCCTGGGAGATATAAGTAATCTTTCCTTCACGGTCTGTCCGAAAGTGAACATCAGGCGAATTTTCAACCAGCAACCGATATTTTTCCTCGGCTGCTTCCAGTTTCCTCTTGCTACCTTGTAACTCTTTGTTTTTTCTCTGCAGCTGCAGTCGGGTAATGATCATTCCCACAAACAGAAAGACCAGGGCGATAATGCTACCCGTCAAAAATCTCTCAAACCAGCCGGGCAGGATTTCGACCTTTTTTTCAGCAATCTCGGCCTCAAAATATTTGTTCAGCAACTGGTAGTAGATTGAGTGGTCATCAGCTTTCAGGAGTTTCAGCTGCCGGTCTATTTTGGCGGCCAGCAGCGGGGTCAACGGTGAATCTTTGGGGAAGGCGAATCTCATCGTGATGGGCTGGAAGATGATGGACGTCCTTTGAACGGCAAATTTTGCGGCGTTTTTGTTGCCAAAGTCCCGGTTCGTTACCCCGGCATCAACCCGCTTGTCGGCAATCGCCTGAAAAACTTCCCGGTAGCTATCCAGGGAAACAAAAACAGGATGAAGATCGAATTTTCTGGCCAGATCCCGCAACCCTTCGGACCCTTCCAGATTGACGCTGCCAGCCAAAACCGCAATCTTTTTATGGTCAAGATCCCGGATAGAATTAATGCTGGTGTTTCCCCGCTGGACGTAAATTCGACTCCAGCTCAGCAGCACAGGTTCTTGCGAAAAGGCGTAGAGCCTGCTTCTTGTCTCGGTAAAGGCCACATCGGGCATGATATCGATCTGGTGATTTTTCAACCTCTCCAGGCCTTCGACCCAGGTTCCCCGGACGTATTCTATCTTCCAGTTTTCCCGGGCAGCAATATATTCTATCAGCTCTGGCCAGAATCCGCTGACCTTATCATGTTCATCGACATAAATCTTGGGGTTGTTTTCATAGACGCCAACCCTCACCAGCCGAGCTTCATCCCCGCTGGCGGGCACCGGTAAAACTAGTGCCAGGCACCAGAACACGGCGGCAATGAGGAACAGGAAGGCAACAGTTTTCAGGGCTTTTAAACCCTTCCGGCTGTTCCCGGATAATACAGTTTTTGTGTTCATTTTTTTAAATCTCCGCATCTCCATCACTTATTTCATGTCACCTTATCACATTCACGTGGCAGTTTGATGATAAATGTGGTTCCCTGGCCGGGACTGCTGTCAACTTGCAGCTGCCCGCCGTGTTTGTTGACGATAATATCGTAGGAAATATACAGTCCCAGGCCGGTACCGGTCCCGACGGGCTTGGTGGTGAAGAAAGGGTTGAAAATCTTTTCCCTGACCTCATCACTCATTCCCGGACCATCATCACTGAGGCGACAGATTACCCATTGGTCGTCATATTCAGTGGCAATGCTGATATTTCCTTTTTCCTCCCGCCCCTGTTCCTTGATGGCCTGGGCGGCATTGACGATCATATTGAGCAGCACCTGGTTGATTTCCCCGGAGTTGCAGACAATATCAGGCAGCTCTTCCGCCAGTTCAGTTTCCACATCGGCCACATACTTGTATTCATTGCGGGAGACGACCAGGGTGG
>JAOZOL010000455.1 GCA_029933295.1 Desulfobacterales bacterium
TGGTAGGCACGATCAGACTTGAACTGATGACTTCTACCGTGTCGAGGTAGCGCTCTACCAACTGAGCTACGCGCCTTTAATTTTTAAAATTTTGTTACCATTGAATCCGTTTTACTGTCAAGAAAAATAAACGATAACCTCAGACAAAGCAACCAGTTAAAAATTAATGATGAAACGTAAATTTACCGTTGGGTTTATCACGCTGATCATTGCGGTTATCTGCGGCAGCATTGCAGGCATGGTTTTGTCCCTGATCAGCGATCTGCCACAGATTCGTTCCCTGGAAACCTTTACCCCTTCAGCGATAACAAGAATTTATTCTTCAGACAATGTGCTGCTTGCCGAACTGTATAAAAAAAAAAGAGAGCCGGTGCCCCTGAAAAAAATCCCTGATTACCTGAAAAAAGCGCTGATTATCACAGAAGATCGACAATTTTATTCCCATTGCGGTATTGATATAAAAGGCATCGCTCGAGCCGTCATCACCGATATCATGGCCGGTAAATTCGTTCAGGGAGCGAGTACCATCACGCAGCAACTTTCCAAAACCCTGTTTCTCACGCCGGACAAAACACTGAAGCGAAAATTAAAAGAAGCATTTTTAGCCCTTCAGCTCGAACGCCGATACACAAAGGACGAAATTCTTGAACTCTACTTAAATCAGATTTATTTAGGCAGCGGCGCATATGGCGTTGCATCTGCCGCAAAAATTTTCTTCGATAAACCGGTCACCGAATTGCAACTTTCCGAATGCGCCATGATCGCGGCCATGCCCAAAGCGCCGTCACGCTTTTCACCGCTGGTTAACCAAAAACTTGCCGTAAAAAGAAGGAATATTGTTCTATCCCAAATGGCTAACGCCGGAATCATTAATTCGGATAAATACCGAACAGCAATCAATACGCCGTTCATCCCGATAAAAAATAAAACCAGACACAAAGCACCCTACTTTGTTGATTATGTCAAAAATATCCTGGAAAACCAAATCGGTGCCGCAAGGTTATACAACGGCGGCCTGACAATATTGACGACGCTTTCTTCCAGGATGCAGGAAATTTCAGACCGGTCCATTGCTCATGGCATCTCAGATTTAAAAGCCCGAAGGGAAAAAAAACACATACTCTTGCCGGACCCTCAGGGCGCTCTGATCGCCATTGACGTGAAAACCGGCGGGATTCTTGCCATGATCGGTGGCACGGATTATGGTAAAAGCCATTTTAACCGTGCGACCACCGCGCTTCGACAACCCGGGTCCGCTTTCAAGCCGATTGTATACGCCCATGCCATTGAACAGGGTTTTAATCAGGCAATGCGCATTCTTGACGCCCCGATCGCATTCCAGGGCGCATCAAAAAAAAAAGAATGGCGGCCGGAAAACTTTTCTAAAACCTATCTGGGTGAAATGACGCTTAGGTACGCGCTCACCCATTCGAAAAACATTCCAGCCGTTCGCCTGATCGAAAAGCTTGGAACATCCAGCGTGATTGATTTTGCACAAAAATCAGGAATTCAATCCAGACTAGCCCCTAACCTTTCCCTGGCTTTAGGAACATCAGAATTGCATTTAATGGAACTCACCGCTTCGTATGCAATTTTTGCAAACAAAGGAACCTATATCCGGCCCCATGGGATTTTAGAAATTCGTGATGCCGGGCAGCGCGTCATCTGGAAGCCGTCAATCGAAAAACGCACGGCCATCTCAAGAGACAGCGCAGCCATCATCACAAATATGCTGGAAGGGGTAATTTTAGAGGGAACCGCTAAAAAAGCAAAAATTATCCACCGGCCCATTGCCGGAAAAACAGGCACGACCAATAAATATAAAGACGCGCTTTTTGTGGGCTTCTCACCATCAATCGCCTGCGGCGTATGGGTCGGCTGCGATGATTTTTCAACACTCGGCCCCTATGAAACCGGTGCCCGGGCAGCGCTTCCCATCTGGATCGAGTTTATGGACAATGCTCTTACGTACCGTGATTATGATTATTTTGATATTCCTGACAATGTGGTGAAAGTTCGGATCGACCCGATAACCGGAAAACCTGTTTCCGATGGTGCAGACGGTGTTGATGCGTTGTTTCGAAAAGGAAATGCGCCGAAATA
>JAOZOL010000456.1 GCA_029933295.1 Desulfobacterales bacterium
CAGGAGAGCGTGCGTTTCTATTGAATCAATCGCATTTTACGTCGATTGATTCGCAATTCATTAACGTATTTTAGCTGCTCATGCAGATCCAGGCAATTTGCCCGAAAATATCTGGCCTGACCGCTTTTGCGCGGATCGATATTTTTGTAATAATAATAAAAAATAGATTCCGGCCCGGTTTCAACCATTTTTTCAAGCAGCCCGGCAAGTTTTCCGGCTGTTTTGTAATAATCGCTGATTTCAACAGGTTTTGAAAGAATTTTACTGACCAATGCCTTTATTTCACGGTATTCATCAGGGTGTTCACTGATTGCTTTTTCCGAAATCCGTAATGATTCTAATCTTCTTTTTTGCAGCTCTTCCATGGTGGGCGACAGCATGTCTTTCATTATCAGCCTCCATTTTATCGCGTATCAAAAAGAGAAATTCATCTCATCACGGATTAATGGCATCTCTTTTATTAACCCGTGATGATTATAATACTACATGGCGGTCTCAGGATGAAACACATTCACTTCCTTTAAATCATCCCCAAGATATTCCCGCTCATTGGGCCCGAGAATGCCGAGAGAGAGACAGATCATGGTCCACAGATGAACCACCGGATAGTTACCGCCATAGTGTTCGCTTAATTCATGAATCTGCGCGTGGCAATTATGGCATCCCGCAATACAATAGTCTGCGCCCGTAGCTTTAATCTGCTCATCCTTTAATCGGCCGTATTCCAGGCGTTCATTTTTATATCCTGATTGCAGAAACCCGCCGCCGCCGCCGCAGCAAAAATTGTTTGACCGGTTAGGAGTCATGTCTATGAAGTTTTCTTCACCCACGACCGACTTTACGACAAACCGCAGATCCTCTGCAATGGCATCACCATAGCTCTTGCGCACGATCTGGCATGGGTCCTGAACCGTAAATTTTATTTTTAAATCCTTGTTCCAGTCTGAATTTACCTTCAGCTTCCCTTCGCGGATCCATTTTGCATAATATTCATAAATATTTTTAACGTCAAATTGATGTTTAATGTCAAATTTTTTCAGTCCGGCCCGGACTGCAAATGTGACGTGCCCTCATTCGGTATTGAGAAACGTTTTACACCCCAGTTCGTGGGCCATATCTGTTGACGTCTGGACAATATGCTTCCATGCGTCATTATCCGAAAGAAACATGCAATAATTTTCTCCGCCCCATCCTTTTGACCCGTATGTCCAGTTAACACCGGCAAGGTGAAGAATTTTCCAGAGCGGCACCATTTCATCCGGTTCGGTAACCGGCTCCCTGGAGTTCTGGTTTAAAAAGAACTCCGCACCCTGCTTGTCAATGGGTGCTTCCATATCCTTGAACTCAGGTTGCGCCTCCTGGTATTCCTCAAGCACATCCTCCACCACAAATGTAAAATCATCCGGGGACGTGCCCATTGCACTGCAACTCTCATTTTTCAGAGCCATGTCACATGATCCGAGAATACCCTTTGGCCGTGTTTCCCGGGGCCAGGATGCACGTGCATTGTAAACCAGCTGGGGAATGTCGATCTTCATAGGGCAGACATAAATGCACCGCTGACACATGGTACACATCCACACCCACGGGGTGCTTGTTATCTCATCATCCATTCCAAGGGCTGCCATGCGGAGGAACTTTCGGGGGTCCATATTCTCTATCCCTGTGGCAGGGCATCCTGAAGAGCAGGCCCCGCAGGTCAGACAAAGATTCAAATTTCCGCCGTCCGGAAGAAGCTCTTTCACCTTATCCATAAAGATACTTTTCTTTTTGCCCCCGAGTTTGATTTTCTTTTCTGACATATCGTTGAAGCCCTCCCTTTTGAATTAATCTCTTTTTAAAGTTTTTTCAACGCTTTGTTGTTCATAAAAACTTGCTTGTGGGCAGATGCCCAAATATTTGTATTTATTAAATCGCTTCCATATTGTCAAGATTTTTTAGAATTTAGGTGTTTATAAAAAAGCTTTTCATGGTAATGAATTACCACTGTATGAGAAAAATAACTCGTCAATCATTTCAAGCGGTTGCAAATGAGTTATTTGGAAGTGTTTATATTGTAAACCGTTTTTGTCACAAATGACCTCGCTATCTGTGTGCGATC
>JAOZOL010000457.1 GCA_029933295.1 Desulfobacterales bacterium
GCAACTCAAATGCTCACATTGCTAGGATACACTGTTAATACGGTCTCCAGCGGAGAAGAAGCAGTTGACTTTTGCAGTAAAAAATCTGTTGATCTTCTGCTTCTTGATATGCTCATGGAACCGGGAATAAATGGTCTGGAGACTTATCAGAAGATAATCGAATTATATCCTTCCCAAAAAGCAATTATTGCCAGTGGATTTTCAGAAAGCAGTGCTGTCTTGGCTTCCAAAGCTCTTGGAGTTGGTTCTTATATCAAAAAACCATATAATCTTGAACAGCTTGGTAAGGCCCTGCAAAAAGTATTAAGGAGTTGAGATGGTTTTACTTGATGGCATCGTAAAAACTTAAACTTTTCAATATCCCGTCATTCCCATGAGGTTATTTCGAGAAGATTTTAGACAGTGAAAATCATCAGGATTGTAGTTTTGTCATTATTGTTCAACTTTCAACTTTTAACTGACATTCATGTCTCAGTATTTACTTCACAGAATAAATGAAGCAAAAATCATCTATGACCAGGCTGTTTCAATTTTGGGGAATCTTTTTTATCCTCGGGATTGCTGTAAGCATCACAATCGTCGACGTAATAGGTTCTTACCGTGATTTCAATTTTCGTTCTGAGACCTTACGCACAGACTACCTCACCAGTCAGAAACAAATTGTCAAACAGGAGGTTTTGCGTGTTATTGAGTTGATTTCCTATGAAAAGGGACAAAGTGAAACACAGATTCGGAAAATGATCAAATCCAGAGTTTATGAAGCTGTTTCTATTGCTCAAAATATCTATGAGCAGAATAAGACTACAAAAAGTAAGGCTGAAATCCAGAAGATGACTCTGGATGCTTTGAGACCCATTCGCTTTGAAGGTGAAAATGGTTATTATTTTGCAACCGGTTTTGACGGAGTTGAAATTCTCTTTGCCGATAAGCCTGAGATGGAAGGGCTTAACCTGTTGAATATGCAGGATAGTCACGGTCAGTATGTTGTTAAAGATATGATAGAAATTGTGAAACACAGCGGTGAAGGTTTTTATCAGTATCATTGGACAAAACCGGGGATGGAGGGAAATGATTTTAAAAAAATATCTTTTGTCAAACGAATTGAGGGGGCTGACTGGTTTGTCGGTACGGGCTTGTATGTCAAGGATATTGAGGAAAAAATAAAAGCAGAGTTGCTTGCGCCAATTAGCAGGATACGGTTTGGCAAGGAAGGATATATTTTTATAAATAGGTTTGATGGAGACGCTTTGCTTGCAAATGGAACCCTCTATACAGATCCGAAGAAATTATGGGAGGTTTTTAATCAAAACCCTGAAAAAACAAAAACGCTTTTTGACAAGGAGTATTCTGCTGCCTTAACACCTGTCGGCGAGTATATTTATTACTCAATAAATAAATTGTCCAGCCTGCAGAAAGAGTCTCAAAAGGTTTCCTTTATCCATGGAATTCCTGATTTGCAATGGCTTGTTGGTGCCGGTTTTTATCTTGATGATGTCGAAACAGAGATTTTGCTGATGCAGGACGAATTAAACAGGCAGATCAAAACAAAGATATTGTATTTTTCAATGATTGCTTTGGCAATAGTCGTTTTTTCTCTTCTCTTATTTAGCAGGTTAAATCTGAAACTGAAAAAGGATATCAATCTTTTTCTTTCATTTTTTAATCGTACCGTCTCGTTCGATGAAGCAATTAATCGTGATCATATTCAATTTGCTGAACTTGATCAAATGGCAAAAAATATTAACACTATGCTGGTGGATAAGATTCAGGCTCAGCAAGGCCTGAAGGATGAAGAAAAGGCCCTTTGGGAAAGTGAGGTCAAATACCGTAACACAATGGATTCCATGTTGATTGGCGTCTATGTCATCCAGGATCTTGTTTTTCAATATGTGAATCCGGCACTGGCCGCCATGTTTGGCTACAGGCCTGATGAGATGGAAGGCATAATGTCTCCGGTCGATCTTGTTATTCCCGCGCAGCGAGAGCAGGTGCGACAGAATTTGATGCGCCGAGCTACCGGTGAGCCTAGGTATCCAAATGACATTAAGTGTATACGAAAAAATGGTGAATTTTTTGATGCAATGGTTCTAG
>JAOZOL010000458.1 GCA_029933295.1 Desulfobacterales bacterium
TCAAGGAGCAAACAAACTGTTTTCACGGGTTATATTCCAAATGCGGTTACCCTGAGCGTAAAATTTTATTGACACTCGTTGCTTCATCAACTTTAAAAACAAAGACATGACCATGGAAACCCAAAATAATTTCAAATTAGGCCTTGCTTTGTCAGGGGGCGGTTTTCGATCCGCCTTGTTTCATGTGGGAGTCCTTTCCCGTCTGGCTGAGCTTGATCTGCTTCGTAAAATCGATGTAATTTCGTCGGTGTCGGGCGGTTCGATTATTGCTGCTTATTATTATCTCAAGGTCAAGTCCCTGCTGGAAAAAAGATCAGCCGCTGACCAGACCGCGCCGACCCGGGAAACATATATTCGCATGATGAAAGAAATCGAAACCGATTTTTTGTCAGTCGTGCAGAAGAATATGCTGATGCGTATTTTTCTTGATCCAGGGAAAAATGCCCGGATGATGGGGCCTGACTATTCAAACACTGAGCGTTTTGCTGAACTTTTAACAACCTATTTTTTCCGCCCTGTTTTGCAACAACAGGGGGAAATGTTAAAAAAGGACCAGATCGTCCTGAAAGATATTTCCATTAAGCCGGGCGTGGACCATGATTATTCTGAAACAAAGATTCCTTTTCTAATCATCAATGCTACTTCGCTTAATACCGGCCATTTGTGGCAATTTACGAGTACTTCAATGGGGGAGCAGCGCACTGAAATCAAAACAGGCCAGGATTCGACCAGTTTTTTAAAGAAAATTCAGATCAATGATGAACGATTGACCATCGAACAGCGGAAAATTCTTTATAATATAACGCTTGGACAGGCAGTTGCAGCATCTTCCTGTGTGCCTGGTATTTTTGAGCCTCTTGAGATAAGAAATCTTTATAAATCAGCAAGGAATCCGTTAACCGTCCGCTTGGTTGATGGCGGGTTGGTGGATAATCAAGGCCTGGCATCTTTGTTTGCCGAAGGCTGCACACATATCATCTGCAGTGACGCATCAGATATTTTAAAACAGGAACATCATCCGTCCACACAATTTCTGAATGTGGCCCTTCGGGCAAATGATATACTAATGGCACGGGTTCGCAGTAAAAGTTTAAATGAACTCTTTCAATTCGAGCCAACCCGTTATGCATTGTTTGATATGGGCGATCATGAAACCCGTAACCTCATATTCCCCGATGATTCTGAAAAAATTGTTAGCTCCTTAACTCGAATCCGAACCAACCTCGATTCCTTCTCGGACATAGAGGCTGACACGCTGATGTATTATGGATATCAGTTATGTAGAAATGTACTGCAGGATAAAGGGTTTGAACTGATTAGTGACCCGATTCCAAGCACCCGAAACTGGCGGTTTTTTGAGATCCGAGACCTTTTTTTGACCAATGAAGCGCGAAGGAAGGATCTGATCTTTCATTTAGAAGTTGGCTCCCGTCAGATGTTTAAAGTGTTTCTGCTTAAAAAAGCCAAGCCTTATCTGATACTCCTGCCATTTCCTGTTTTAATGATCCTTCTTACACTCTATCTGGTTATCAGATTATCGCCCATGGTTTTTTGGATTTTGGTGATCTGTTGTGTTCTGGTGCTAATATACACTCAGAATATTAGAATCCTTGAACTTATGGATAATATAGAAGTATTTAAAAAAATAAAGCAGCGTATTCTAAAAATATTGATTTCTCTCAAGCTGCCTGAACCTTTTTCATATATCATTGCCCTGTTATCATGGATTCAGCTTAAGGTGTTTGATCGCCTGTTCCTCAGGTATGGACGGGTGAGGGACAATGAGACTAAATCTGCTTTCCGGTTGGGCAGGAAATGATTGTATCCTTGATATTGCCTTGATAGTGGACACGGTTGCCGATTAATACAGGCAGGGTACGATAGGTAAGCTTACAAATCCATTTATTTTAAGCAATATTCAATTTTTGTGTTTTCTTCCTGTTTCCCTTTCCTTCAGTGTTTGGATGGGAGGAGTGGGCATGAATTTATCTGACAAACAGATTGACTTCACAGCCTCCCCATTGCTATATTTGTATAACAGGAGGTGCGAATATGTTGGCCATCAGACTACCTGACGAAATTGAAAAAAG
>JAOZOL010000097.1 GCA_029933295.1 Desulfobacterales bacterium
AAAATTTTTCCATTTCCTCTATCATCATCTCCGCAGTCAAAGCGTCTACGATTAATGTGTTGAGCCATTTTGCGGCCGCGATATATGTCCATATCCATTTTTTGGATCCATCCGGTTTTATTGAGCGGGGTCTGAAAATACCAATGATTTCAACGTTGCCCTCTGCGATGGTTTCATGCCTTATGCCCATGACTTTATGGGTTTTCAAATCAATGAAATTGCCGTTTCTTGTTAAAAACATACAGCCTGCCATATCCCCCACAAAAAAATTCGGCCTTGCTTCATCATCTTTTGGTTTGGCGGGCCAGTATTTTTTTTCTAAAGTTCCTTCAAACGTGTAGCGATTGTTTTCATAATCCCTTGTTCCAAAACCGGTTAACAGCACATTCGCCTGGTTTGCCAGTTCAATGGTTTGTTTAACAATAGGCACTGCTTCAATTTTTTTCGCGATTTCATTCGGCAGAAACGCCGGGCAGGGGATGACGATTCTGTCTGTGACCGTTGGATAAACCCGTTGCGCAGGTCCTGTGACGATTGCGGCAGGATCATATAAACAATGATGGACGGGGCTATGAAAACCGGAACTCGTAACTATTGTTTTTGGGGCTTCTTTTGATCTAACAGGGTTCATTAATCGCAGGATATCCCGGACCAGCGGGCCTTGGGGCAATGACAGGATCTTTCCTTCAAGATTTTTATTTTGTAGTTCTTCCGCCGCAGCAATGACCACTTGCATCCGAACGTCCTTGATAATGATGTCTGCCATATCTTTTTCTTTTAATTCGCCTTCGATTGCAGGCCCCAGGTCAGAGCGGCCGGGAACAATAATGATTTTTTCTAAATTCGGAAACTTTGTTCTGATTTTATTTTCAATATCCAATAAATCCTCGCGCGGATCAAAGATGACATATTTTACATAATCATCTTTAACATCATTTATTATATTTGAAATTGTCGACGCGCTTACCTTAAATTTCTTTGCGATGTCAGCCTGGCTGATATTTTTTTGGTAATGATCCCTGATTATTTCAAAAAGCTGATGTGACGTTAATTTTAAATGTTCGTATTGCTTTCTTTTTCTGCCCATAATCCATTTCCTTTTCAAAAATTGCGGGGCAATTCCGGTATATTAATTTCTTTCAGTCTTCTTCAATTAAATAATACACAATAAAAAATTAAAAATCAATATATTAAGATGCGGTTAAATTTTTTTTATAATGGTCGACAATTTTTTATTTTTGAACGCCATTATTTTTTTTTTAAATTCCATTATTTTTTTGTTGACAAATAATTTTTAGAGGGTTAGATTCTCTTCCCAGGGGGGAGAAATTGTTCAACCACCAATTCAGATACGTCATTTCGAATCTTTTTTTGCGCATCCCTTTACAGCACCAAAGGCTGGAAGTTTAAAGAATTTCTCCATTGAATTAAGTTTTTGTTAGCCATCAAAAACAGGAATGATATCATGAGCTCACCTATTCTCGATCCAAGCAAAATTTGGAAAAATGAAACCTCTAAAGAAGCATTAAACCAGATTGCAGACATTTGTCAAAAGACCCTGCTAATTGAAGTTAAAAAGATTAAAAGCGGGTCAGCCTTTTGTTCCATTGAAAGTAATAAATATTTACCGGCAGGTATCCACCATGTCATAGGAGAAATCATCGATGATGTCTATATTAGTGTGAAGCTTGAACTGGCCCATGTCAATAATGAATTTCGCGGACCATTGAAAAAGATATTTGATGAATTGGCCAAGGTTGGGAAAAAGGTATCTCTCATTGCACCACCTGAAAAGGTAAAAGGTCAAAGCTCGCTGTGGGTTGAGATAAAGGCAGACGCCAATCCCCTGTCTCCTGTTCGTGCTGCGCCGTTTGTAAAGCAGATAGCAGAGCTTTCGGATATCGCAAAATCCATTCAGGAACAACTGCCGGTCATTACGCATTATGATCAATTGATGGCCCTGTTTGAAGACTACAAGGATGTTGTTTCACCGGTATTTCCTCTTAAAGATACTTCATTATCATTGAAGCATAACGACATTGTCAGTACTATAAACAATTATCTGACTGCTGCGTGTTGTGTCGCAATCTCTTCCGCCTATCCAATCATATCAGACTATTTTTTAAGCATGATCGCAACTCTTTTAAGGGAAAAATCGTCTGACAGGTATCTTTGCCTGCTGACGCAGAGCGCCATAAAATCGCGAAATCTGCTGGAACTGGTACAGAAGATTCCTTTTATACCTGTGGTCTCGGCAGAGCAGCTAAGCTTCGGCACAATCGCATATGAAATGAATAATGAAATTACGTCATTGTTGAGATCGCTTTTGGCCATCAATAAACCGTGTGTATTTGTGGGCACGCATTCAAAACTCCAAAGTATTTTTTCCGGAGGACAACTGGCTGCCAATGATCCGCTTATGCCCGTGGTGGTTCATTTGCCGGATGACGTTTCAGAAGATTTGTTAATCGATTTTTCTTTGGAAAAAGCTGCAAGAGAAACCAGTGGTCTTTCCATCAAAGCAAAATCTGAAATATCTAACGCCATTCATGATAATACTGCGAAACTCTCAAAAGGAAAAATGGCGCATATCCTTCCGTTTATTGCCAACAGTGGCATGAACCTATGGAACTCAATGGGTTGTGATGGCCTGAAAGATCTTGAAGTAATTACCCATAACCTTAGAACCAGCACTGAGACGCTTTCCGGCCTTGGCAGGCAGGTACCTGGAAAAAGAGACCCGGAAATCCAGGAACATTTTATAAAAAGCCTCACCGCTCCCGACTTGTTGCCTTTTTTAAAGGCCAATCTTTTCGGGCAGGATGCGGGCATTGAGAAGGCGGTAAAACGGCTTGCAACAGAAACGGTGGCCCGCCCGTCGAATCAGCCGATCCGTATCTGTATTGTGGGTACACCGGCAACGGGAAAATCAGAAACCGCAGCCTTAATAGCAAAGTATCTGTCTATCCCCTATGAAAACATTGATGCCAGTGCTTTTTCAAATTCTTCCATGGCAAACACCCAGCTGTTCGGTTCCGGCCCCGGATATGTGGATTCAAATAAAATCCCCAGGCTCATGCAGATTGCTTCCCATCATCAGGGTTGTGTACTTGAGATCAGTGACCTGGATCACGCATCTTTGGATGTTCGCATGCAACTGGCTGAAAATTTTTTACAGATTTTGCAGACCGGACGTGCCCAAAGCGGATTCGGGTCAACGTTTTCGTGTTCTTCAATTATTTTTATTTTTACATTGAATCTGCCTGACGGCGCGGATGAAAAACTGTCCCGAAAACTTGGTTTTGGTGGAAATCCCTCACGAAAAGAGATGGCCCATGCAGTTGAATCTGAATTAAAGAAGTTTTTTTCAGGGGCGTTTCTTTCCCGTATCGGCCAACCCGTTCTTTATACACATTTATCAAAAACATCACTGGCATGTATTATCGAAAAAAACATCAATAACAGCATACGCACGGCTTCGGAAAATATTTTTATAAATATAAAGGAGATCAAGATAGCGCCGCATCTGGGGGCGCATTTTATATCATCAAAAACCAATGATATTATTGCATTCGGGGCCCGCCGCCTGGAGGATCTAAGCAGGGAACTGGCCGCGAATGCATTCTTAGCGTTTGTTAAAGAGAATTGTTATGCCGTTGATGCTGAAATAAATATAAATGTTTGCCTTTCATCAGATGGGAATAAAATTTTAATTCAACCGTATTAATTACAAAGGGGGTGAAAATGGCCCAATCCGTTTATCAGATTACAAATCCAAAGGCGTATAAAAAAGCAGGCCCCAATGATCTTGTTGAACTGGTCCCGCCACCAGGCGGGCACCCGCTCATCATACCCAAATGGGTCCCGGAGACACTGGTGTACGGTATTGTAAACCATGAGAAGATACATCTGTCCGGCAGAACCGGGAATGCAAAAACAAAGCTGGTTGAGGACATACAAAATGTCCCGGAAAATTTTCAGATTATTTGCCGAGCGCTCGGCTATCCGGTACTGCCGCTGCGCATTTTTGCCGTTGAAATGGCCATATTCGAGGCCCCGTCGGAACTGTGGCAACGGCGGGCGCTGGCGGACGGTAACACCTATGATGAGTTGAGTGTTTTGATTCAATGCCTGCAGGAAGCATCCCAATTAGGCGGGGATGTGTATTCTGTTATCCACCTCCGCGAATTCGGGCGCGTGCATTCCAGCGCTGTTCAGTCCGGCCTGCCGGATATTATGGCCGAAGGTGATATTTTGTCTCCGGGTGGGGAGCGTATAAACGGCCGTGAAATCGCCTGGCTATGTGACAGCAATTATCAGGATGAAGAAAACTCGACATACACGCTGGTGCCCTTAGATGATGCCCTTAAGCGCAGGTTTACACTACACATATGCATGGAATCTCTTACTCCCGAACAGGAAGCAATAATTCTTCAGCATGTCACAAATTTTTATCATGCGCAGGCGGCAGGGCCGCAGAAACTGAGAGCCGGAAACCGACAAAAATGATGATGGATTTTTGTCACATTGAAGATACGGATAATATTGCAAATTTTTTAAAAAAAGGAAGGGCGCATGGAAAAAGAAGAAAAGCTTATTAAGCTCGTGGTAAAAATGGGTGATGTCATTCGTCGATATCAGGATGAGGGAAATTTAAATTCAGTTCCGCCGCCTACAATTTACGGCTATCTCGCATTTCTTCGGTTAAACAGAGGCCTGCCCCATTTAAGCCTTCAGCAGGTTGCCAGTTCAACGCTTATGGGGAATGCCAGCGCTGAAGATAAAAAGCATGTTGTTGCCGTATTTAATGAAGTTTTCGGCATAAGAGCCATGCCTGCTGAAAACGATCCCACACTTGGTGGAGACCTTTTTTAATCAAAGGATATTGACATATCATGACACAGATAAAAAATGCACATGCTTATCAGACCGGCTATACCGCTTGTTTACCGAAGAAAAACAGATCAAAATCAGACTGGGCAGGATGCGGTCTCGGGGATGCGTTTAAGCATGCCATCGAATACATGTATCGCCTGAAAGCACAACGTGATTTTTATAAAATATTAAAAACAGCACAAAAGGCAATTGCAAAATTAACAGACCCTGATGCGGAAACAAATTTTCAACCCCGCGTAAAAGCCCAGTTGAGCCCAATCTACACTGATTATCCCGCTCCCCTGGCAGCTTTCGCATCAATCGGGCTTACATGTTTTCTGGAATATCAGGAACGGACAGAACACAACCTTTTATTAAATTATTTAGCTGATTTTCTTGAAAATCCTGCTGAGATCGATGGATTGAATGTCGATATTAAAGAGTATAAACAGGTGGTCAATGCTGTCTGTACCTGGGTCTGGACCCGTCTGGTTTTGGAAGACCTGGCCCGAACTGTTGTTTACTCCCCCCTCGAAATTTATAGCCTTTTCATATCCGCCCAGGAAACGCTTAAATTTGATTGTCTCTCTGAAATCATAAGAGCGGTCATCCTTTTCGGGGATATCCTGCCGCCCTGGGATTTGCTTAAGCTTCATCCCCTGACTGCAGAAATCATTCAGGAAACAACCAAGGTAAGCAAGGCTTATTTTTTAAAAATTCGTGAAGTCCCATCAAAAGAGTTGATCATGCTTGGTGCCCAATGGGCACGTGTTCTCAGTAAAACACTTTCAAAATTTTTACCTCCCCCCAAACCGCCTGATTCTGACAAAGAGAAAGAATTATTTGCCTGGTTAGACAAAGATGACTCTGCTGTGGATTATGATGTGCCCAGTTTTTTGAGGAAAAAAGCAGATAGCCCAAAGGGACGCCAAAGGGGACGAATGACAGGTTACCAGCGATATTTAAGTCGCGTCCATGGCATTGGCAATCCGGATCATGACAAAAAAGAGCACATTAATCCCCTGAATGGTCCGAATCCGCCATCCCTTGATCCGCCGAAAAATTTGGCGCATCAGATCGTTAAAGCCCAAAAGGGCAAAGACGAAAAATCGTTGTCCATTGTTAAAGATGATCCGCAGACGAGGCAATTGAGCGCATCGGAAACAATGGAAGATTTTAACACTGCCATCAATAGAGCAGGCAGGCAAATCAATAAATGGGAAGATATGCGCCATGATATTATAAAAAATTTGCTGCGCGACAGCCCATTTAAGCAAGGACCGGTTGAAGGCCTGCCTGCTGATGGTCATGATGTGAGCGTGAAACTGGGAGGCGGTCTGGAGGCCGGCGGGGAAATTTATGACCAGCCCGCTGAAGTGTCTGATGACTATGATGCCATTGCTCAGCTCTCAGACGCGGCCCTGCTCATTACCCGGGCACTGAAAAAGAATTTATACCCGAATGTTGCGTTCCTTCCCGTTGCTCAACACCTTCAAACCAACGGGTTGATCGATAACCGGCGGTTGCCTCTGGCGGCTGTTTCCGGGACTGTTTTTAAACGATACCGGCATACTGAAATAAAGGATCAGCGGGGCCGCCCGTTGCTCCTTATTGCCTGTGACGGTTCAGGTTCCCTGAATAGTCAGGAAATGTATATGTTAAAGCTGCTCTGCACTTCCTATCTGGAATCCACGGTAAAAAGTCAGATACAGATACTTGCCGCGCTGTATCATTCCGATCGGGTTCGCTCCGGCGCCGCGAGTCCCCTGGTACGCTGGATCTATCATCCACAAAAAAATCTGATAAAAAGCCCGAAAGAGGGTGTCCGGGCAGTGGCTGCGCTACCCGATTCGGGAGGTACGGGCGTTCAGTCCGATGCGTTATCCCTGTCTTTTTTACTGCAGGAAGGGAGACGTCTGGCAAAGGGAAGTATGGTTTATCTTGTATTAATCACAGATTCGGCCTGGAACCGCTCTTTTCATATGGAATTGTCGGGCAAAGAAGAAGTGCGGGCGGTATTTAAAAATGCCTATGAGGAGTTTGCCGGTAAACTGGATACCACAGTCATTGCCCTGGGAGTATCGGAAGAAACCGGCCTGGAAGACATGGTCCAGAAGGTCATTGCCGTAAGTGAAAAACAACTGGAAGACCCGGGCAATGTCGCCCGGGAAATTGCGTTGTATGTCGCGGCATGTATTAGGGATCGGAAAAAAATCGTTACCCATTAACTATGAAACATCACACACCCTCAATATATCGGAGTTGCCAATGACTTATAACAACAGCCTCAATTATAGCTATCTCCCTTTCGGGCAAAGCAATTTGTTCGAAAACAGATATCAAAACGTCCCGATAGATGTTAAAAAATCTATTCATGAACTTATCAGGCAAATCGCAAAATACGATAGACTCAGGTTGCGACTTTACGAAAAAGGTGGTAGTATAAAATTTTTCAGTTTAATGACGGACATTCTGAATAAACCGGTGAACCTGGAAACACCCGGCGGCCAAAGACTGGTCTCTCTGGTTGAGCAGGATCAGATAAAGACAGCTCTTATGTGCATTGATCCGAATATATTTATAGATATTCGACAAAACAATCTAAAAATGCCCATATATTATATCTGCCGGGTTCATGAAGATTATTATGTGCAATATCGTCTGGTTGTCCAGGATTACTACAAATCACCGGATTATCAGTTTGAAGATGACCGGTTTGTCAAACTCATGAATATGGGTCATGAGATTTATTATTTACGGGTCGCACAGTTCAGAGACGCGGTCTATAGTCAGCTTATTCATGGCAATGTTTCAGATAAAGCATCGCAGGTCGACGCCTTTTTATATGCCGTGGGCCGGTATGTCCTTGGTTCTGCCTGGCATGAGGATCAGATGCTGGGAATTTTAGCTGCGAAACATTTCAGGCTTGCCAATTTTCATTACGCCATAGAACTATTGTATCTTGTTCTTTCCGGAGAGTTGAGTGACATCAGAAATGCGGTGAATAATGAAATGTTGCTGTTTTTCGAACAGATTCACCCGCAGCCCGGTATTAAGGCATTTCTTGAAAAATTGGACGATATGGATGGTAAGCGCTTAAGCCAACTGCCTGTTATCGCCCTGAATTTATATAAGGACTTGAGTCTTGCCTTTGGCCGGTTTTTAACCGTGACTGTAGCCTGGGGGTTTTTGCAAAATCCCATCGCTCTCTGGCGGATTATTTATGGGAACTATTACCGGCTGTCATATGTTGCAAAGGCGTTAGATGGCGAACCCGGCTTGAAAATGGC
>JAOZOL010000098.1 GCA_029933295.1 Desulfobacterales bacterium
CGCGTCAAATCTGGAAACTATAATGAGAGGATTGTTGTTTTGAATTCAGCAGGTTTCGATGGTCGTGGTACAATTATTTATGCCTTAAACTGTTTTTAAAGGAAAGTTCAGTATCGATTTTTAATTTTTTGTTCGGATCCCCAGTTTGTTCATCCGTGAATACAGGGTAGATGGATGAATATCCAGCAATTCGGCCGCACCGCCGGTTCCCCGGATTTTTCCGCCGGTGAGTTTAAGGGTTTCCATAATATGGTTTCGTTCAACGTTTTTTAAGCTTAAAACCGTTTTTTTTTCTTTTTTTGGTGCCCGGGTGTTGCGGTTAATTTTTGATGTATTATCAATCGTTTTTGGTTTAAAATTTTGGCCGGATATTTTATCAGGGGTGTTTTTAAAAGAAGATCCGGATGATGGTTGGTCGGCATTTTTTTTGCCGGTTTCCAGTTTTCGGGCCAGCCTTTGTTTTTCGATTACAAGAGTCATGAGGGCTGCCACATATTTTAATGCCGTTACATTTTCGTCGGTAAATGCAGGGGGAATGAACCGGTTATCGTGGTAAATGGCTCCGATCGCTTTGCCTTTCAGTTTCAGCGGCAGGCAAATCAGCGACGTGATCGGTTCTTTTGTTGCGGAGGCGGAAATTTTTGTTTTGATAGCATTTTTTCCGGTTTGGATCACCGCTTGAATTGTTTTGTTTGCAAAATCAAAAGCAGGTTCCATAAGTTGCGCATCGGTCATGTTGTTTGAAAAAAACAGCGAAAAACCAGATGCGTCATCATTGGAATCGACGGCTAAAAATATTGCACCACGTTCAGCGCCGATTATTCGGCATGCATCGTTAAGCAATTGATATATAATTATATTATCGCTTTCGATTTCCATGATCCATTCGCTTAAAGAAAACAGGCAATGTCTCTGATGTTCATGTGCCGATTCTTTTTCAACCAGCGGTTTTAAGTCCTCCGGTATCACGGATTGCGGGATTTTTGATAAATCAACGGCAACAGAACGCTGAATTTGTTTTGCCATCGTTTTTTTGCCGTCTAATAAATACTGATTGATAAGGATGTGACGGGTTCGGTTTAACTCGATCAGATGTCCTGTCTTTTCAAGCCATTTCACAGATTCGCGCAATAAACGGTAAATATTTTTAGGTGAAGCCTGATTTTTTTGCTGCAAAAAGGCTTCATATCTTAAGGCAATTCCTATCAGAAAGGGATTTTTGGTCTTTAAGCTGCATTCGATTTCCTTCCGAAGGGATATACCGTCAACCGGCGGCAGGTGCCCCAGTTCAATTGCCTGGCAGAGTTTAAGCATATGGGCAAACGGCCACACCATTTGCGGAACAAGCGTTCGCAGGCTGAGAAATTTTTTCAGGTATTTAATCGCAAGTTGGCTGTTTTTATTGATATAATGCACATAAGCGTATAGCAGATGGCAGTAAATTGAAATTGGACCCTGGGGTTTGTTGGAGGAAGCTTTAGCTGCCTGTTGAATATAACCAAACGATTCATTGATCCGGTAAATGTCAATTAAGCTGCATGCCATCATCATTTTGTTAAAGGCATCTACGAAAGGATCGCTCGGTTTACAGCATCGGGAGCCAATGGCATTAATCATTCCTATTCCCCGCGCCATCTCTCCTGTCATTAAATAACAAATGCCGGCTGCTGATTCGGCCATCAAGTGAAAGCTATCATGAGGAATAGCCTCTGTTTTCAGCATGTTGTCCGCATGGATTGCCACTGCTTTGCTAAAATTTCCCTGCCAGAAATTGAAAAAAAGACGAAAAACCCGGGTTGAGCGGAATAAGGCAGGGTCGTCAGAGGAATTTACTTCACGCATTCCGGCCTGAAACCGGTCGAGGGCTTTTCCGTAGTTGGCGTGATACCATTCGTTTTTAGCAATATGCATCTGCAAAACGGCTGTTGCTGATGTGTTTTTTCTTTTTTTAGCCCGTTCCAGTGCATTTTTCAATATTTTCAGGTCATTGTCTGTTTCAGGTAAATAACCGGATATCAAGCGGGGTGTTTCTTTGTCATCTGTTTTGTTGTTCGATAATAAATCGGTAAGTTTCTTGTGGATAGATGTGATTTGATCCACTCTTAAGCTTTTTTTAAATTTTGTTTGAACGCCGGGATTGGAAAATCGAAAATGGCTGAAATCCGATTTTATCAAAATACCGTGAATGGTTGCAATCTCTAAAATTTCTAATATATTCGAAGGCTTTTTGCCGGTGATGTGAATCAGCCAGTCAATGGAAAAATCATCTTTAAAAATAGATGCCGGAGCCAGGACGGCGTTTATTTGGCTTTCGGTAAGCGGTGCGGCAATGGGATTCATGATAATGAATCATATAAACATTTGATATGAAAATCAATAAAAAATAGTCGATATATCGATTTTTCATCGACATATCGATCAAAATATATTTTTTATGTTTTTTCCGAATAAACTTGACTTTGTCTTTTAGTTTGAATATAAACTTTTCCCTTAAAACTATAGAAACAGAAATTTTTTTTACACAAAACCGTTTCTTTTAGATTGTTTTTTATAATTATTCATAACTTTATTCAAAACAACTGACCATCATGAATCCGGAAAAACACCTTAAAGATAAACAGCAGAAACTGGTGGAAAAATGGGTTGATGCAGTCTTTTATACCTATCCGGCAGATTCAGTTAAGTTTTTTAAAAACACGAAGGATTCGTTTGCCAACCCGGCGGGAAATACAATAAAGCGAAGCATTGGTCTTTTATACGCACAGGTGATCAGGACAAAAATGGATCCAAAAGCGGTTGCCGAAGCAATGGACCCTATTGTCAGGTTAAGGGCGGTTCAGGAGTTTACACCGGCTGATGCATTATCTTTTATATTACAGATAAAGCAATTTATCAAAAAAGAACTTGGCGAGAATCGACAGGATGAAAATGTAGAAGCATATCTAAGGGTTATTGAATTAAATGTCGACAAATTGATTTTGATCGCATTTGATATTTATACAAAGTGCAGGGAAAAAATTTATTTATTACGGATCAATCAGGCTAAGGAGAGCGTAAAAAAACTGCTGATAAAAAAGGATTTACTCTGTGAAATTCCGGATTACAATCCGGAGCCACAGTCTATATAATAAAGTCTATAAAACGGATATATAAGCTGTAAATATCGTGTGAACAAGCAGGGTGAGGTGATTTTCAATGAATGTAAACTATTTATATTCCCTTCTGGCGGTTATTGTTCTTGGATTAATTGCGTATGTGGGTGCTGGGGTAGCAGGGTTTCAGGGGTTGTTTGGAATTTTTATTCCATATCTTGCTGTGGTAATTTTTATCGCCGGGTTCATTAACCGGATAATGGACTGGGCCAAATCTCCTGTTCCTTTTCGAATTCCCAGCACATGCGGTCAACAAAAATCCCTGGACTGGATTAAGCAAAACAAGATTGATAACCCCAGCAGTACGTTCGGCGTGATTGTCAGAATGGTTTTTGAAATTGTACTGTTTCGGTCTTTGTTCAGAAATTCAAGGGCCGAGATTGTCGGTGAAAGAATCGCATACAAATGGGTGGTCTGGCTGTGGCTGTTTGCCATATTGTTTCATTATTCCTTTTTTGCAGTGGTGATACGGCATCTAAGGCTTTTCCTGGAACCGGTCCCCGTTTTTATCAAAATTTTTGAACAGGCAGACGGAATCCTTCAGGTGGGGCTTCCAGGTCTGTTTCTTTCCGGTGTAACACTGCTGGCTGCTGCATTTTTTTTGCTTCTCAGACGGATTTTAATTCCCAAAATTAATTATATTTCCCTTGCCGCTGATTATTTTCCCCTGTTGCTGATTATCGGTATTGCATTGACCGGTATCATGATGCGATATTTTACCAAAGTAGATGTGGTTAAGATCAAGGAATTAACCATGGGACTGGCAACCTTTCATGCCGGTATCCCTGAAGGCGGTATAAGCGGTCTTTTTTATGTCCACCTGTTTTTTGTCTCTGTTCTTGTGATATACATTCCCTTTTCCAAATTAATGCATATGGGCGGTGTGTTTTTAAGCCCCACCCGTAATCTGGCGAATAATAACCGGATGAAAAGACATATTAATCCATGGAACCCGGATGTCAAGTTTCATACCTATGAAGAGTATGAAGATGATTTCAGGGAAAAAATGATCGAGGCAGGTCTGCCTGTGGAAAAGGAGTAGTTATGGTAGATATCCTGAAACCTGAAGAGATGTTTAAAAGCATCGATTACACGATTCCCGAAGATCGGTGGGAAGATGTGCCGCCGGATTTATCCGAAGGAAATTTTTGTTATCCCACCAAAAAAAAGAATCTTGAATACCTCGGCCTGCCGGCAAAAGACGAATGGTCTCCGGCAGATGAAGACTGGAAACTTCCGGATAACTGGGAAGAAATTATTCATGAAGGGTTTAAGGAACGCCTGGAAAAGTATCGTTCCTTAAAGGTCTTTATGGATATTTGTGTCCGGTGTGGCGCCTGTGCGGACAAGTGTCACTTTTTTATTGGAGGCGGTGACCCCAAAAACATGCCGGTGTTGCGGGCGGAACTTCTTCGGTCCGTTTATCGCAAGGATTTCACAACCGCTGGAAAAATTTTGGGCTCCATTGCCGGGGCCAGAAAAATAACACCATTAGTCATCAAGGAATGGTTTTCCTATTTTTATCAGTGTTCGGAATGCCGGCGTTGTTCGATATATTGCCCGTATGGCATTGATACTGCAGAAATTACCATGATGGGGCGGGAATTGCTGTCCCTGCTGGGATTAAATATCAACTGGATACTTGAGCCGGTGGCAAACTGTTTCAGGACCGGAAACCATCTGGGAATTCAGCCCCATGCCTTCAAGGATATGATTGATTTTTTCTGCGATGATATTGAAGAAATCACCGGAGTTAAGATCAATCCTTCATTTAACCGGAAAGGGGCGGAAATTCTTTTCATTACGCCGTCAGGGGATTATTTTGCCGATCCGGGCACTTATACCATGATGGGTTATTTAATGCTTTTTGAGCATATCGGGCTTGATTACACTTTGAGCACCTATGCGTCTGAAGGAGGTAACTTTGGCCTCTTTACCTCGTCTGATGTAATGAAGCGTTTAAACGGCAAGATGTATGCGGAAGCCAAACGACTGGGGGTTAAATGGATACTTGGCGGTGAATGTGGTCATATGTGGCGGGTTATCAATCAGTATATGGATACCATGAACGGGCCTGCTGACTTCCTGGAAGTACCGGTTTCACCGCTTACCGGTACCCGGTTTGAAAATGCCGCTTCAACCAAAATGGTTCATATTGCGGAATTTACTTCAGACCTGATCAAGCACAACAAGTTGAAACTGGATCCTTCCCGAAACGACAAATTCAAAGTAACGTTCCATGACTCCTGCAATCCGGCACGGGGCATGGGACTTCTTGATGAGCCCCGGTATGTGATCAAAAACGTATGTAACCATTTTTATGACATGCCGGTAAACACGATCCGTGAACAGACATTCTGCTGTGGGAGCGGGGCAGGATTGAATACGGAAGAGATTATGGATTTAAGAATGCGGGGTGGTTTGCCAAGAGCCAATGCCGTCCGTCATGTGCATGATAGATACGGGGTGAATATGCTGGCCTGCATCTGTGCCATTGACAGGGCGGCATTGCCGCCTTTGATGGATTACTGGGTTCCGGATGTCGGGGTTACGGGGATTCATGAACTTGTGGCGAATGCACTGGTGATGGACGGTGAAATTGAGCGGACTACGGATCTTAGGTTTGAACCCCTGAATGAAGAGGAGGAGCAAACTGATGAATGATAAACCAAAGATTGTCATCGGGCTGATCATCTTTTTTGCAGTGTTTACATTTCCGTTCTGGTACAACCATGGCACCGTATCATCAGCGCCTGAGCCAAAATTGTCGGATAAGGCAAAACAGGCCAGGCAGTGTGTTCGGGATACGGAATTCATGCGAACGGAACATATGCAGCTTTTAGATGAGTGGCGGGATACGGTTGTCCGGGATTCTGAGCGTATCTATGAGGTCAATGGTAAAGAATACAACGCAAGCCTGTCAAATACCTGCATGGATTGTCATTCAAACAAAGCCGATTTTTGTGACAAATGTCATGATTATGCATCGGTTGAACCATACTGCTGGGATTGTCATAAATACCCGAAGGAGAAGATGTGATGGAAAACAGCAGGAGAAGCTTCTTGAAATTTGCCGGGGTTTCAGCCCTGGGACTGGGGTCCTTGTCCCTGATCGATGGACTGACATCAGGCGACGTGGCCGCGTCTTCCGGGCAATCTTCGGAAGCAACATTTAAGAGATCAAAAAATGCCTTGACCGCAAAACGATGGGGAATGGTTATTGATACCCGAAAACTGGATGACGGGATCTGTAAAGAAATGGAAAAAGCCTGTCGTGCAACACATAACATCCCGGAGCATAAAAATAAACGCCATGAAATCAAATGGATCTGGGACGCACATTATAAACATGTTTTTCCGGGAAAACAGGATGAATTTCTGGCAGAGCGGTTAAAAGAGCTGCCGATTCCGGTGTTGTGCAATCAGTGTGCAAATCCGCCCTGTGTTCAGGCATGTCCGACCCAGGCGACATTTCAGCGGGAAGACGGGATTGTGATGATGGATTTTCATCGGTGCATCGGATGCCGTTTCTGCATGGCCGCCTGCCCCTATGGGTCCAGAAGTTTTAACTTCAGAGATCCCCGTGGGGACAATGCCATTAAAAATGAGAACAAGGACTTTCCCACCCGCATGAAAGGGGTGGTTGAAAAATGTAACTTTTGTGCCGAGCGTCTGGCCGTTGGAAAACAGCCGATATGCGTGGAAGTCTCTAAAGGGGCACTTGTTTTTGGAGATCTTGAGGATCCGCAATCAGAGGTACGGCAGTTGTTGAAAAAAAATTATGCCATTCGGCGTAAACAAAACCTGGGTACAAACCCATCGGTATATTATTTAGTATAAGGTAGGCAATTATGCTGGAAAATGCTTTAAAAGGAAGCAAGGCGTATTGGATTTGGGTGTTTGTTCTGCTGGGAATAATCACTTTCGGGTTTGGTTTTTATTTAAAACAGCTTGATTTTGGGTTGGGAATCACCGGGATGAGCCGGGATGTAACCTGGGGATTTTATATTGCCCAGTTCACCTTTCTGGTTGGTGTGGCCGCTTCTGCCGTAATGCTGGTAATTCCATATTATTTGCATAATTATAAAGCATTCGGAAAAATCACCATCATGGGTGAATTTCTGGCAATCGCATCGGTAATCATGTGTATCCTGTTTATTGTTGCAGATCTGGGACAGCCCATGCGCCTTTTGAACGTATTGCTGTATCCCACGCCTCACTCCATGCTTTTCTGGGACATGATCGTTTTAAGCGGATATCTTATGATCAACCTGGTAGTGGGCTGGAATGTGCTGGATGCGGAACGCAATTCCGTCCCCCCTGCGAAATGGTTGAAACCATTGATTTATTTGTCCGTCCCCTGGGCCATAAGTATTCATACGGTCACTGCATATTTATACTGCGGTTTGCCCGGCCGGGGGTTCTGGCTGACAGCCATACTTGCCCCTCGATTTTTGGCCTCAGCGTTTGCCGCTGGTCCGGCATTTTTGGTTCTGTTGTGTCTTATTGTTCGCAATGTAACAAAATTTGATCCCGGCAGGGAACAGATTCAGTCTCTGGCAAAAGTCGTTGTATACGGCTCCATTGCTAACATGTTTTTCTTTTTGTGTGAAGTGTTTGTCGCCATGTACAGCCAGATTCCGGAACATCTTGATCATCTGCAATATCTGTTTTTCGGTCTCCATGGCCACGGCATTCTCGTGCCCTGGATGTGGACTGCCATGGCGCTGATAGTTTCAGGAATAATATTGCTGCTGATACCGGCAGCACGGCGTAATGAATCAGTGCTTGCTGTTGCCTGTGTGTTTACCTTTGTCGGTATTTGGATTGACAAAGGAATGGGTATGGTTGCCGGTGGATTTATTCCCAATCCGCTCCATGAAGTGCATGAGTATTTTCCGACATTTGCCGAAGTTATGATTGCCGTCGCTGTTTATGGAACAGGTTTTCTGGTTCTGACAATCCTTTACAAAGTGTTTGTCGGGGTTAAAATGGAGTTGACAC
>JAOZOL010000459.1 GCA_029933295.1 Desulfobacterales bacterium
ATCTTTGAAATTAAAAAAAATATCGCCGTCATCACGATCAACCGGCCCAAATCATTAAACGCGCTGAATACGGATGTATTAAATGAGCTGTTTTGCGCCTTTGAGGAAGTTTCCTCAAATCCGGATATCCGCGTGCTGATTTTAACCGGCAGCGGGGAAAAAGCATTTGTCGCAGGAGCCGATATTGCTGAACTGGCTGAATTAAATACGCTCCAGGCCAAACTCTTTGCTTCAGGTGGCCATAAAACCATGGCAGCGATTGGCGATCTTTCTATTCCGGTCATTGCCGCGGTCAATGGATTTGCCCTGGGCGGCGGCCTTGAGTTAGCCCTTTCCTGCGATTTTATTTATGCGTCCGACAATGCCAAATTCGGCCTTCCGGAAATCACATTAGGGCTGATCCCCGGATTTGGCGGTACCCAGCGCCTTTCCCGCATCATTGGCAAAAATCTGGCCAAGGAATTAATTTTCACCGGAAAAATAATTTCCGCAGACGAGGCCTTTCAAATGGGATTTGTGAATAAAATTGTCGCGCCGGACCAGCTTATGGATAAAACATTTAAAACTGCAGAAGCTATTGCTACCAAAGGCAGAGTATCGCTCAATGCGGCAAAACAGACCATAAACCAGGGACTGGATGTAGATCTGGCAACTGGATGTAAAATGGAAATTGATTCGTTTGCGCTTTGCATGGCCAGCGAAGATGCAAAAGAAGGGACCCATGCGTTTCTGGAAAAACGAAAACCGGAATTTAAAGGGAATTTAAAAGGAGGACAAAAAGAATGATTTTTGATATTGAATATGAAACCATGCCAAGAGAAGCACTTGAGGCGATTCAACTTAAAAGACTTCAGGCAACGCTTTCCCATGTTTATGCTACAGTACCCTTTTATAAAAAAAAACTGGATGAAGCCGGTATCCTGCCCGGAGATATAAAATCCCTTGAAGATCTGCAACGCATTCCCTTTACCACCAAACAGGATTTAAGGGACAATTATCCGTTTGGAATGTTTGCCGTACCCATGGCAAATGTCGTTCGAATCCACGCATCCTCCGGTACAACCGGACAACCCACGGTGGTCGGATATACGGCAAGGGATATCAATACCTGGGCCGAACTTATGGCGCGCTCTCTTTCCTCTGCCGGCGCAACACGGGGTGATATCATTCATAATGCTTACGGATATGGATTATTCACCGGCGGGCTCGGTGTTCATTACGGTGCGGAAAAACTGGGCGCGTCCGTTATCCCGGTATCAGGCGGAAACACCAAACGCCAGGCAATCATCATGAGGGACTTTAAACCCACAATTTTAACCGCAACCCCGTCTTATACCCTCCACCTGGCAGAAGCAGCGGAAGAGATGGGCATTTCCTTTAAGGATTTGCATTTTAAGGCCGGTATTTTTGGTGCTGAACCATGGTCCGAAGATATGCGGACTGAAATCGAAAAAAAGCTTAATTTAGATGCCATTGATATTTACGGACTCAGCGAAGTAATGGGACCCGGAGTCTCCATTGAATGCCGTGAAGCCAAAAACGGACTGCATATTTTTGAAGACCACTTTATTCCGGAAATCATAAATCCGGATACAGGTGAGACTCTTCCCTATGGCGAGACCGGCGAACTGGTGTTTACCACCATCACCAAAGAAGCATTTCCAATCATCCGGTATCGTACCCGCGATATCACAATCCTGAATCCGGAGCCCTGCATCTGCGGACGGACCCATGTGAGAATGAACAAAGTCAGTGGACGATCAGACGATATGTTGATTATCCGGGGAGTCAATGTGTTCCCGTCTCAGATAGAAAGTGTTCTCATGCAGGTTGACGAGGTGGAACCGCACTATCAGCTGATTGTTGACCGGAAAGACAACCTGGACACCTTGACGGTCCGGGTTGAAATCAGTGAAAAACTGTTCTCCGATGAGGTCAAACAACTCCAACAACTGGAGAGTAAAATCTCAAAGGATATTAAAGAAACATTGGGAGTTTCTGCAAAAGTTCAACTGGCTGAACCAAAAACCATTGCACGCAGCGAGGGGAAAGCTGCCCGAGTGATAGACAACCGTAAAAT
>JAOZOL010000460.1 GCA_029933295.1 Desulfobacterales bacterium
CAAATTCAAGGCGCGCGAATCTCGAGGAATGAGGCGTACTTTTCGTACGTTGAATAACGAGAGATGAAGCGCAACGCAGAAGTTGGATTTTTTACGAAGCCATCAACTATTTTAACCCGACTTCCCAGTTCCATAACCCCGGCCTTTTTTTTAGTTTAATACCTTGGGGCAGCGGTTCTGTCATGTGTACAAACATGCTGTATCCCTGTTTTTTTAACAGTGTTTGTTTTTGGGTTAAATCAATTTGCCAGTTCGGATACACCCAGACATCAGCTCCATAGCGTTTGGCCCATGCCTGCTCCCCCTTTGGGCTGTTGAAAAGTGATTCAGATGTTAAGTCTTCGGAAATGGTTCTGGAAACACACAGGGGCCAGTTGCCGGAAATGATTATCCCTAAGGGCAGCGGGCTTTTGGCCGGCAAACCGGAATAGTCATGCTTACCAAGCTCCGGACTGACAATGGCGCCGTTAAACCCCAATTTTGCTGTAAATTCTATCGCAAGGAGATTGGCGATATTGCAGAAGGGCCCTGCCCATAAATTTAATTTTTTAATTTCTGAAAAAAAGATGATCTGCCAGGGGGCGTTTAATACAAAATTTTTACATCCTTTTTTTATTGCACCAAGGATTGACGATTTCCAGTTTTCCTGATTATCCGGCCAGATAACGGGAGGCAGCCAGACCCAGAACCGCCTGGGGTCGGATATTTTGATTTTAAGTGTTTCGGGCGCAAGCCAGATCCCGACATGATCATGGGACTTCCTGTTCAGTCTGTTCCAGGATCGCCCCACGTTCATTTCATTAAACAGGTGTTTTTTTATTTCCCTCTGCGGTATTATTGTTTTAAATTTAGACGCGCCAAGGTTTTGATGAGGGTATTTTTCAAGTTCTTTTTCAAGCTGGTTTATCTGCTTTGTAAATTCGTCCCCACGCCGGTCAATCAGAAAGACCGGTGAGCCGTTTTTCGGTTTTGTTTTGCCGGAGAATTTAAGAAACAGCCTTCCTTTTTTGGGCACATATTTATTTACCCTGAATGTTGTGTGCCAGGGGTCGTCTTCATATCCGATTCTTAGCATGTCCTGGTTGTAAAGTTTTTCACGGGGGACAATATACGGTTTTGATCTTTCGCCTTTCACGGTTCCGATCATCATTCCCGAACCGGTCTGCAGTTCAATATTGACAGGGTTCTGGGGTCGCTGGGAAAGGATGTTATAATGGGTGCCTTTGCGTCCTAAAGTATAATCAAGGTAGGCGAGGGCGGTTTTTTTAGCCTTGGGGTCATTAAAGTGATCCCTTAACAAGCGATAGGCGGACACGGTGTAATAGACATAATGCGGCCCTTTTTTTCTCCCTTCAATTTTTAATGCGGAAATTTTGGGTATCTGAACAAGAATTTTGGTCAACACATCAAAAGATAAGTCCTGGCAGGAAAAATACCGGTGTTTTGTTTTTGTCTGGGAATAGAGTCGCCTGCAGGGTTGAACACACCGGCCCCTGAGTCCGCTTTTGCCTCCCATGTAACTGCTCCAGTAACAGCGGCCGGATACTGCGTAGCACAGCGCTCCATGGATGAATACTTCAAGAGACAGCCCATTGGGGCAGGACCCGGCCATCAGTTTAACCTCATCAATACTCAGTTCGCGGGGCAACACGATACGGCTGACTTTCGGGAATTGTCGGACCAGTTTTAGTGCGTCCGGGAATGTGATATTGGCAAGGGTTGACAGATGAATTTCACCCAAAAATTTTGTTTGACGGGCTAATGACAGCATGGCAAAATCCTGGACAATCAACGCATCCGGCTTAACCCGGGTATTCAAGTGATCTAATAGGGTGCCGGCTTTATCCAGTTCATCTGATTTCACCATGGTGTTGACGGCAATATAGACTTTTTTTTCATGATCATGGGCCAGACGGGTTAACCGGGCCAATTCGTCAATGGTAAAATTTTCTGCCGCCATGCGGGCGGAAAAGCTTTTTAAACCGCAATATACGGCATCCGCTCCGGCTGCAATGGCAGCCAGAAAAGAAGCCTTGTCCCCCGCCGGTGCCAGTATTTCCGGTCGGGAGGGTATGTC
>JAOZOL010000461.1 GCA_029933295.1 Desulfobacterales bacterium
AAATCTACAAATCATCAAGAAGCTGTTTTGCCTGGTCTCTCCAGTATTGATTCTTCGACATTTTAGGCACCTGCTCTAAAAGTGCCTTTGCTTCTTTTCTGGTCTTCGGGTTATCCATCAGCAATTCAGCAAAGTATACATTAAATTGAACCGTGTCCGGAAGCCCAAAAAATTTCGTTTTATGAAATTCCCGATAATATTTCATTGCCAGCTTTTTATCTTTAAGGGGCCACGGGAGCACCTGCCAGAACCGGCCTAAAGCAGCGATGGGTCCTCCATGATCAAAATATTTGTCATACTTATACGCAGTTTCAAAACTATTCTGGACTTTACCCTTTAGCCCCTCAAAAAGTACGGTTATAATGTTTACCGAGTCCGTATAGATGCCGACATTCATCCCATACCAGAAATGCCCCTCAACTCTCTTTGGATTTAATGCAATGGCCTTTTCAGCATATCCCATCCCCTTTTTACCGTATAACCTGAAGACATCCTTCCAATCAGCAAAGTATAACTCCTGAGTGTACATCCCATACAACCAGCAGGCCTTTGCAGCCATCCAGTTTGCCTTAAAATTGTTGGGGTCCTTTTCCAAGGCTTTTGTACACAGATCAAGCGCTTTCTTGGAATTTTCCAACCCTTCCTTTTCCATGAGTTCTTGAGAGTGAATTAAATCCATGAGTCCTTGAGCATGAACCAAAAAATCAGACGATTTCCGAGGCACTACAGCAGATGCTTCCTGGGCGACTTCAATTTCGGGTCCGATCCGGGGCAATACATCCCCGGCCCATAAGTTTGGGCAACAAAGCACAATACCAATAAAAAATATCAATAAGCCGATGGGCAATTTTTTCAACCAGTTATCTCCGCCTTGACTGCTTACAAATAATTAACCCGGATCATAAAAATCGATAACCCGGGTTAATCATATTCAATAAATGTTTAAAATTACTTTAATTATATATCATCAAGAAGGTCTTTGATCCGTTTTTGCCAGTATTTATCATTTGTCAATTTACTGGCCTGCTTTAACAATTTTTCAGCTTCTTTTTTTGGCTTGCTACCCCATTTATCCATGAGAATCTCCGCCATGTATACATGACATTCCATGCCGTCAGCGGTTTTATAGGCTTTCGTTTTCTTATATTCTTCGTAATATTCCATCGCCTTGTCTTTGTCGCCGAGAGGCCACGGGAGAACCTGCCAGAACCGGCCGATGGCAACAATGGGCCCGCCATTATCAAATGTTTTGTCTAGCTGATAAGCCTTTTCAAAATTGTGCTGGGTTTTATCCTTAAGGCCTTCTTTAAGCGCAGTTAGAATACTCACTGCATCCGCATAAATTCCCACGTTCATTCCATAATAATAATAACCATTTGGTTTTTTAGGCTCCAGCTTTATAGCTGTTTCAGCGTGTTTTCTCCCTATTTTACTGTATTTTATGCAAATATCTTTCCAACCGGCAAGCTCCAAATGCTCGACCTCAAGCCCATATTCCCGGCAGGCTTTTGCGTACATCCAGTTTGCCTTAAAACTCTTTGGGTTTTTTTTCACAGCTTCCTGGCATAAATCAAGTGCTTTTTTATAATTTTTCAATCCTTCCTTATCCATGAGCTCTTCAGCCTGAGCTAAAACATCCGGCGCTTTCGGAGTCGCTACCTCAGGTGCTGCATTGGTGACTGCAGTTTTTGCTTCCGATACTGCCTTAGGCGCAACATCTTCAGCCCATAGGTTTGGCAAACAAAGCGCAACAACGAACAAAAATGATAATAAACTAACAACTGATTTTTTCATTCACTTGCCTCCGGTTTAAATGTTTAACATTAAAATTTTATTCCTCATTATACGCCCACGACACTTTCTTGATTAATTAACCCCGATTAAAGTTTATCAATGTATACAGATAAAAACAGTGTTTATCAAGTAAAAAAAGGACTTCGTCATAACTGACAGAAGCCCTAAATTATTTTAATGGAGGCGGCATCCGGATTCGAACCGGAGAATAGCGGCTTTGCAGGCCGTTGCCTTACCACTTGGCTATGCCGCCAAAAAAAATGGAGCGGGAAACGAGATT
>JAOZOL010000099.1 GCA_029933295.1 Desulfobacterales bacterium
GATAATCTCTTCCGGGAGATGACACAGTCCGCAGCAGATGCACATTCATCATCACTGCAAAATGCTCTGCACGGGCATGTTATGGCCTTTGCCGCCGAGCAGGCCCGGCAAACAGGCGAAGTGATTGATGTTGCCGCATTCCGCAAAGCATCTATGCCTCATGAGTGTGATGGGCGAGTAAACGGCTGACTCTTCCGTACTTTCGCGTATTATTGATGTGCTCTCCTGCATTGTGGTTTAGATGCCATCGCGGTATTATGCCCGCAGATGGTTGAGTTAGTGTCGCGGTGGAGTGACTGGAGGCATATGCCGAATTACAAACTTTATACGAGGCGCAATTAAAATAAAGGAGATGGATAATGAAAACGCTAATACTTAAAATGGCACTCATATTTACTGTTATTGCAGTCTCTGCAACCGTGCGAGCCGCAGATCTTATTTCATACTGGAATTTTGACAATGGCGGTGACGGAACTTACATTTTAGATGATGGTGGTGTTAATCCGGCCAAGTTTGCCGGAGGCGGAGGAGGCACATTCACTAATAATACGCCGAATGGATCCGCTTATGCCTGGGCTGCTGCTGATGACGGATATCTGAATATGGCCGTTGTGAGCTCTCCGGCCGATCTTAATTTCGAAAGAACTAATGCATTTTCTGTTGTGGGTTGGGTCTATCGTAATGATGCCGATTCTCAGGATTACCTGATTTCTAAGCAGAATAATACATCAGGTCAGTTTCGTGGATGGGCGGTTGGCTTTGATAATAACCAGCGTATCCGATTTTTTCTATGGCAAGACTTCTCAGCAAAAATATTAACGGTCAATAGTGATAACAATGCTATGTCTGTGGGGACATGGATTCATGTTGCGGTAACATATGATGGATCCCTGGATGCTTCCGGGGTTGTTCTTTATGTGAACGGAGTCGCTATTAAAGCAAATATACAGAAAAACGGCTTGAATACCACACTTACTACTAAGACAACAACCCCTGTGAACATCGGAGGTCGTGCCAATAATAATGGTTTTGATTTCAACGGAATGCTTGATGATGTTGCGGTCTATAGCGGAGTCCTGACTCCTGCAGAAGTTGCAGATATCTATAACAACGGAGTTAGTGCCCCCACTGTCAACCCTATTTCACTCTGGCGCTTCGATGGCAGCGCCGTGGATACCGCCGATGGAAACAATGGAACCGTTGTCGGGAGCGGAAGCTATACAAATGATGCCAAATTCGTATCTGCCCTGCATTTTGATGCTGCCGAGGGATATGTGAATATTGGAGACAAAGAGAACCTGAATTTCGAATATAATGATGCATTTACAATTATGGGATGGGTTAAACGCGGCGATGCCGATTCTCAGGATTACCTGATTTCTAAGCAGAATACTACATCAGGTCTGAATCGTGGATGGGCGGTTGGCTTTGATAATAACCATCGTATCCGATTCTGGCTTTGGCAAGACTACGACACACAAATATTAACGGTCAATAGTGGTAACAATGCCATGTCTCTCGATACGTGGGTCCATGTTGCGGTAACATATGATGGTTCAGCTGATGCATCCGGTGTTCATCTATACAAAGATGGAAAACAAATTGTCGGCAATATGCAGAATAATACTCTGACCACCAACATCACGACAAAAACAACGACTCCCGTAAATATCGGCGGGCGGAATAATGCATTTAGCTTCAATGGGACGCTTGATGAAGTTGCGGTTTACGGAAGTGTACTTACAAGTTCTCAAATATGGGATGTCTGCAACAATGGTATCCGAAAAAAAGGCACAATGATTATCATTAAATAAATTGACTGTTTAGGTTGATAACTTTGCTGATAGATTAAACACTGGCTCCCCCTGTGCTGTTTTGTTATATATGCCTCTTGCAAAACTGTTCATTCTTAAAATACTGCATATAAAAAGGAAACAGCAATGAAATTATCAATTACACGAACAAGCATAATGTCCATCGCCGCCTGTACTCTAATACCTGTGGTGCGGGCCGAACCCAAACCGAATATAGTTTTGATTCTGGCTGATGACTTAGGGTTTGCTGATGTTGGTTTCAACGGTTGTAAAGATATCAAGACACCCAATATAGATAGTCTGGCTGCTGCCGGTATTAGATTTACATCTTTCTATACCCAGCCCATGTGTACACCGACACGAGCCGCCATTCTTACGGGACGATATCCCATGCGCTACGGTCTTCAATCCTTTGTTATTACTCCCGGACAGCATTACGGTCTTCCCACTGACGAACGAACGATAGCTCAAGCACTGAAAGAAGTTGGCTATAAGACATATGCTCTAGGCAAATGGCATCTTGGCCATTCTGATAAAGCCTACTGGCCGCAGAATAGGGGTTTTGACCATTTTTACGGGAGCACCATTGGCAATGTAGACTATTTTACTAAAGAACGAGCGGGGGTTGTGGATTGGCAACGCGACGGCAAGCAGCTCAAGGAAGAGGGATATTTCACCGAATTAATAACTAAAGATACGGTTCGTATCATCGAACAGTCATCCGATAATCAACCCTTTTTCATTTACATGGCACACTTGGCTGTCCACTCCCCGTATCAAGCTCCTAAAAAATACATGGACCGCTACAAGAGTATCAAAGACAAGTATAGGCAATCCTACGCCGCGATGACTTCCGCTCTCGATGATTCCGTCGGAGAGGTCATTGCAGCCCTTGAACGGAAGGGGCTGCGCGACAACACACTGGTTATTTTCATGTCGGACAACGGCGGCATCGCAGAGTATGATGCTACGATGGCAAAAGCTCGGGGAGAAAAACCTTCTCCTGCGGACAACAGCCCCTTCCGCGGGTCTAAAGCAGGCCTTTATGAAGGTGCTGTGCGTAGTGCTGCCGCGATCAATTGGCCAGGAAAGATAAAGCCCGGCGTAGTTTCCGAAGTCGTTCATGTTGTGGACTTGCTGCCGACTCTAGTTGGTTTGGCAGGGGGGAAGATTCAGACGGATAAACCCATCGATGGAAAAGACATCTGGCCGGTCATCACTCAGGGCAAGGTAAGCCCGCACCAGAATATACTGATCAATGCAGAACTTCATCGTGGTGCCGTTCGTCAAGGTAAGTGGAAACTAATTAAGTATGCAACACTGCCGTCGAGCGTCGAGTTGTACGATCTGGCGAAGGATCCGGCTGAAAAGAACAATGTTGCTGAGCAGCATTCTGAAAAGGTGCATGAACTGGAAATGATTCTAAATGAATATGCCAAGCAGGCAAAAGCGTCGCTGTACCTAAAAGAGTATATGCCGTTTATCATCAATGACACTAAAAATGCCCAGATGATGTATGATGGTGATGAGGACAGCGGTCAGCCCGGTGAAAAGCCCGTACTGCCGAAGCAGAAATAGTTTCGATATATGTTCATTCGCAACAGGAGCTTCAAAAACACCGCCGGGCAAGACAGCATTTGCCCCCGCGGTTGATATTGATGATGGCGGGGTGTCAAACGAGAAGCCGGTGTTCCCTGCAGATAAATAGAAAATAGTGATTGCCATCGTTAGGAATTAAAAATATGAAAAAAATCCGGTCTCTTTATGATGCTCGTAACTTCGAGCTGTCACCTGTGCGTAAAATCAAGCAGCTTGGGCTCCACCGCATAATAATTGCAGTGATTGCAGTCTCTATCATGGGGGCTGTTAATGCCCATGCAGGAGCGGGGGTTGGCCCGCGCTCTTATCTGCTTCTGCCGAAGGATATAAACTTACTAACTGCCTATGCTTTTGTGCAGAACGGTGACCAATTGCTGGATCCGGGCGCAAGGATTCCGAATGCAGATATTGATGCCTATATCGGCATGTTGCAGTATACGCATACTTTCGGCGTGAACGGACACCTGGTCGCAGCATTTGCGGCACAGCCGTATGCTGATATAAAGGGATCGGTGCCGCTTGAAGGTTCCAGGGGCACCGTCTCTGCTTCGGACACCGGCTTGGGCGGCACAATCTTAGGGACTGTTATCGGTCTTGTCGGATTGCCCGCACTTTCCAGAAAAGAATTAGCTGAGTATGACCCAGGTTTTCAACTTGGGTTGGTCGGAAAAGTCATATTGCCAACCGGGTCGTATGATTCCGACAAGATCATCAGTGTCGGCTCAAATCGACTGGTGGGGATGTTAGAGCTGCCGATTACCTATATTATAGGTTCATCCACAGCTGACCCGAACTTAACTACATTCGAAATCCTGCCTGCAATTGCTGCTTTCGATGATAATACCGACCCAAGCGGCGGAGCTTCATCTACGGAACAAAAGCCGCTTTTTACATGCGAGGCTCATGTTACCAGGAGTCTGAACCGAACCACTTGGGGCTCAGTAGGGGCAATCTATAATTATGGCGGTGAAACTTCGGCAGACGGTGTTGATAACAATGACAGGCGTGAATCGCTGGGATTGGGAGCATCGGTAGGTTTTGCTGTGAGCTCCTCCATATCAGTAAAAATTTCCTATGGCGGCACAGTCTGGCGCAATGACGACGGCATGGATGGAACCCTTTTCAGATTCATCTCAACCTTCGCATTTTAGAATAAACTATCATTCATTCCCTGTGCGCCGACCAAATGGCGGCCGGCTGCCGTATTCGGCAGCAACGCCCCGGTTTTTACAGTGCTCCGCTCACTTCAAAAACAGCTGTGTATTTATTGGGGCGCTTGTCGGGCACTGTGAGAGTGAGTTTGTCAGTATCCTGCTTGTAGTCAACAGCTTTACCGCCAAGCATGCTTATAGCTGTTATGCTCCCGGGCTGATACTGTGCATTCAGTCCCAGACTTGGAATCTGAATCGGGCCGGACGTCGGATTGAGCACAAAGATGTACAGTTTATCGCCTTTAACTGTAAAACGCACCTCGTCATGTGGATAAGCCGGACCCCCTTTTGTGCGCTCATTAAACTGTTCTGAGTGTCCTTTGGCCTGTTTTATGTCAGTCTCATCAAGATTCTGGCGGGCAATAATATCCTTAGGTCGGTTATCAGCGGGGGTTTTCCAGCAGCGACTGCCGTAAATTGCCTCGGAGTTGAGCACAACCCATTCCCCAAAATCATCATAAATATATTTGAGATCAGGCGGCAGGCTGCCGTCGCCGGTGAGTTCAACATTCAACAGCATATTGCCGCCTTTGCTGATTACATCGGTAAACATTTCAATCAGAGATCGGGAGCTCTGACGCGGCTCTAATGCACCGATATCCCGTTTGTAGAACCAAGTGCGCACGGTGGTGATTGATTGAAATACCCTCCCCGGCGGTTCGTTGGGAACCCCGCGCTCAAAATCCATAATCCAGCCCTTTTTATCATTTTCAGATAAACCGTATGGTTTGCCGGCCAGCACAACTTTGACCTTGCTGTTCTTTTTGAGACTGTCATTGTAGAATTTTTCTCCGACAGAACGTCCGTATTTGCCATAAGGAAAGTTGTGGCCGTCGAACCAAAGGTAATCCAAATCATATTTGTCAATCAGCTCCATATGCCGTTTAACCCAGTTTTCCTTCATGTTTGTGATCCACTCTTTGGTGCGCTTGTTTGGGGGCATCCCATAAAGATCGGCAGGATCAAGACCTTCCCACCATTTGCCTTTGCCGTCTTCTTTGGTCATATTGCCATCATAGGGCACACCTTTTTTTGGGCCGTCTTTATCGGAGCCGAATGCCGGTTTCCACCATCCAAGATAACGATCATCATGTGAACTTACCCCGAAAGGCAGGTGATACTTATGAGCCGAGGCTGAAAATTCGCCGACAAAATCACGATGAGGTCCGACATCAACTGAATTCCAGGGCTGATAGGTAGAATCCCAGCAGTCAAAGTGATCATGATGACACCCCATAGCCACAAAATATTTTGCCCCCATATTCTCTTTGAAATATTTCATCAGGGCATCGGTATCGAGATTGGGAGTTTTCCATTGGTGCAGCACATCTTTGTAACCAACCTCAGACTGATGACCAAAAGTCTCCTGATGGTATGTGTATGCGTCTTTGCCCCATTTTTGACGACCTACATGCTTCATATACATATGCCTGGCATACCAGCCTCCTCCCCGCAACGGAAAAGACTGCGGTCCCCAGTGTGTCCAGATACCAAGCTTGGCATCTTTATACCAGTCAGGGCATTCATAAACTGCACTTAGTTCACTCCAGTTTAAAGGTCTGTCCTTCTTGTCCTCCGCCGCCTGTCCGTAAACCCCGCTGAAAGCTGTCGCCAAAATCATAATATTGGTCATGATTTTTTTATTCATTTTTTTTCTTTCTTGTTTTTAATAATACCGTTCCATTTTAATAAAAATGAATTCACCAACGCCCCCTTCTACCAAAGTCCGATTGTCACCATATCCCGTAGCCGCGGTCATAAAGACCGTGGACGCGAGCGCAGCGAGTACGAGAGACACCCCGCTCTTAATGAGCACGGCTACGGTAAAAGTTAAAATACCATAGCTCATAACCGCAGTGTTTCTTGCAGTAGCTTAATCTTCTGCTGTTTTTGATACTGATTTATATTCCGTCAGACATTGACTGCGCAGTTCTTTGAGGATGGTGCTGAATTCAGGATTTGCCGCCAGGTTTTTAAGTTCATAAGGATCCTGCTCCAAATCATAAAGCTCTTCCCGCACGGGGCGTTGATCAAAGTAGCTGATATATTTCCATTTATGGCTGCGCAGTCCGCGACAGCGCATAGAGCCCTGCTCGGTCTTTTTGCGTTGCTTTGTGTTGTTACCCACCGCATCGAGTGGTGTGAATCTAAACATGGCAAAGTTGTTTTCCATATAAGCCGCTTTACGCCAGGGGATATCGCGACCTTCAAGCAGTGGCTTGAAGCTTTTGCCCTGCATAACATCGGGTGCTTTGATACCGGCTATATCAAGAATTGTGGGTGCATAATCAACTGTTGAAATCATTGCATTGCAGGTGCGTCCGCGGCGGGATTTATCGGCTCGTCCATCAAATATAATCAGCGGCGCCTGTACCGAGTCTTCATAAAGCAGGGCTTTGCCGGTTATGCCGTGGGAGCCAATCATAAACCCGTTATCACTGGTGAATATTATGATGGTGTTATCCAGTTTTCCCTGTTCCTGCAGCTTGTCCACCAGTTCTCCGATGCACAAATCAACACCGTATATCAGTGCCGCCTGTAGCCGCATAAAATTCTGATATTTCTCGGGAGTGTTGGTTTTCTTTTTATGCAGTCCGGTGCCTCTCCAGTTTTTCAGGAATCTCGGTAGAGCTGAATTGGCGCCGCTGACATAATCAGGTCTCGTTTCGAAAACAACATCTTTGAACCGCTCGCGATATTCGTCTTTGGCTTTTGCCGGATGGTAGTCTGCCTTGGGTTCCCAAAAATGCAGTGAAAGATAAAAGGGTTTATCGGCAGGGACGGTGTCGAGAAAATGCAGCGCCAAATCCCGGGTTACATCGGTGATATAGGCCCTTTTTCCATCTTTATATGATGAATCAAGACCCCAAGACTTGTTCTTGAGAAAATAATAACCGGGCGGGATATCGTTTTTTGCGTATGGATAGAAGAAGTCAAACCACGGCTTTTCCTTGTGAGGAAAAATCTTTGTGTGCGGTACATCTTTTGTGGCGGCAACGGGGAATCCGAGTTTGCCCATAAACCCGGTGTAGTAGCCGTTCTTTTTCAGCAGGGCCGGGTATGATTTAGAGTATTCTTCTGCGCTTATGCTAAGGTTCGTAGGTCTGTCAAAACCGCAGCGGTGCTGCGAAAGGTACTGTCCCAGCATAATAGATGCGCGACTGGGCATACAGATTGAAACCGCAAATGTTGCTTTTGTAAAGCGTACACCTTGAGCGGCCAGGCGATCAATATTGGGGGTTTCGAATCCTTTTGATCCGTAACACCCAAGCAGATGTATAACCTGGTCATCGGTCATGATATAGAGAATATTCGGCGGCCTGTCAGCCTCGGCTCCCCAAGTCTTATCGAAGCAGACCATAATTGCCCCGGTCATAATCAGCATTAGTTTTTTTATATTTATTGTCATAGTAAATCCATTCTTTTCTATAAAGAGGGGCAAGCCTTTGCATTGCGTTATGAAAATAGTGCATAAATTTTGA
>JAOZOL010000462.1 GCA_029933295.1 Desulfobacterales bacterium
TACTTTTGTTAATGTGTTAAACACGTTAACAGGATTCACGTATAGGGGACTTTCATCCCATAAGTTCACGCCCATGCCGGGCGTACACAAGTCGCTCCAGCGGACGGCTAACCGCCGCCGCTGAGCTTTACGTTAGTCTAAGTAAAAATGGAGAATGCAAAAATGAAAGCTGAATATACAGCAATAATAGAAAAAGCTCCGGAGGGGGGATATTGGGCCATTTGTCCTGAAGTTCCAGGTGCAAATGGACAAGGTGAAACTATTGGGGAAGCAAAAAAGAGTTTAAAAGAGGCTATAAAATTAATTATAGAAGACCGTAGAGAAGATTTTCTGAGGGGATTGCCCAATGATGTTGTGCGAGATAAAATAATGATTTCAGCATGAAGCGACGTGATTTAGAGAAAAAATTGCGAATAGCAGGATGTTATCTAAAAAGAGAAGGATCTTCTCATTCTCTTTGGATAAATCCAAAAAATGGCATCATTGAAGCAGTTCCCCGCCATAAAGAAATAAAAGAGCCATTAGCAAGAAAAATATTGAAAAATTTAAATGCTGAATAAAAAATAAAGACTAATCGGGTAGCCGGGGGTTTTTTCTCCCCCGGCCCCCACACCACCGGGCAAGCGGGTCCGCACCAGGCGGTTCACTTAAGCTATCGGGCCGTAGCCGGATAATGAATTTTCACCCATAGTTCTTTGACAGATACCAGCCCCTGGTCCTTCAACCATTGATTGGTCATGCCCGAATGCGTTGCAAGCGTTCGGAAAAGACGCCATTTTGAATTGGGTCGGACCTCGCTAAATCTTTTGATATTAAACATCCACATTCCAAAACCGGGTATTATCATTGGCTATATTGCTTTTTTCAGCATCAAAAAATTCGTTATAAGATTCCACTTCTTCACGAACTTGAAATGTCGCCCTCTCTTTCACAATTTTGCGCCCTTTTGCCCGCAAGCCCAGTTGTGAAAGAATGTATTCAGTAAATTCCTTACTCCCGGTTGCGATGCTCTCAGTCCAACAACTTTCCCGCTTGCCTTCAACCGAAGACGGTCTTTTGCAAATTTAAATAAAAATTCCCTTTTATGGCACCGGTGGGTTAAGTGCCACACATGTCCGGGAACAAAATGTCTGTTTGCTCTGGCCAAATTAATCTTCCTTGTTTTCCTATATTGCTCTTTTCGCGTCTGAAAAAGCGTTTATTAAAATGTCTTAGGGCAGAAAAATTATAAACAAATAAATCAGTGGGATAGAGATGGTCAACCCCTGAGCATCTACCTGGCCACGCAATACCATTTAGAACAAATCAGTCTCGCATGAGGAACAATTATTTCTCAACCATGTTGTAAATCCCGTTTGAGAGAAATCGCCTTTGCCGAGCTTTTCAAATGCAAAGACACTTTCAACAGGCAGGGCTTTAAAGTCCATACGGTGAAGTTTTAGAAAAAGTCTGGTAACAACATAAGCCGTTCTTTTGTTACCATCTATAAAACCATGATTCTTAACGAGTGAAAATCCATATGCAGCAGCAAGGTCGATAATGTCATATGATCCGTAATTCAGCATGTGCTTCGGTTTATTCAAAGCACTCTCAATAAGTCCGATATCCCTGACACCCGGCGCTCCGCCATGCGCACTAATTTGAAAATCATGAATTGCAAGAACGGTCTTCAGCTCTATCCATGTGATCGTCATCTTTTTGCCAGTTCTTTAAGAAGATCCCTGTCCTCGCGCATGATTTCTTCGGCGATCGCTATCTGTTTTGAAAAACTTTCATTATACGGCGTCACCCGATAACCATTATCAAAGGATTCCGTTAAATATAGTGTTTCCCCTTCTACGATATTCAACCTCTGCAAAATTTTTTTCGGAAGCACAATACCAAGGGAGTTTCCAACTTTTCTAATTTTCAATGCTATCATTTTTTTCCTCCGTTGTTATTACAATTGTAATAACATTATATAAAAAATCAAGATTTTTCATTGTAGAATCAAATTTTGAATGCCACCTTGGGAATTTCCACATGTCTGTTTCATTAACTCCTGTGAGCTCATTGGGGTTTATCCTCTC
>JAOZOL010000463.1 GCA_029933295.1 Desulfobacterales bacterium
CCTCGCTTTTCCCTACTAGAAATTTCTGGAGTTGTCAATCTCGTTGACTTGTTTCCTGGAATTCCGATATAAGGAATTTTCGAAATACTTTGGTGCTTGGGAAAAATTCAGATAATTTTTTGTCAGAGATCTTTTGTTAAAACGATTTCAGTATACTTGGCGAGGATTTGCTTACGGTTGATATTGAGTTCTTTAGCGATATTGTGAACCGGAACATCAGCCAGCATGAAAACTTCATGGGAAGGAAAAATACCGAAGTATGCTCCTACAAAAACAATAAGCTTGTTACGGTTAAGCATTTTCAATTTTCGACGGTACATTAACCAGGTGGTCTCTTTTCCCAGAGCTTCTTGTTTTAATTGCTCCTCTTGCCACTGCAAAAAAGAGGAGGTAAGCGCCTTCATGGCCATAATCGTGTAAACATGAACAAAAACACCTTCTTTGTTCTTTTTGGGTGGGTGTTCAAAATGCCAATTTTGCTTAACTTCTCGAAACAGGTTGTTTTCCATAATGCTGCGATCATCGTACAAGTCAAAAGTGATAAAAGGGTTTTTCACTTCCAGATTAGTAACCAAAACAACCTGTTTTTCCAGAGAGGGGGTTTTGTTGTCCCATTCTTTGACGACTACAGTGTTTAAAGGGATAGGCTCATAATCCTTTTTGGTGGTATTTGCCTTGGAACCTTCGGGATTAAACCAGTCGCAGGACAGGAGATCCGGCACGCCGGCTAAAGTAGTAGTTAATGTTTCCGTGTATTTATTTTTGCCATAACCATGAATAACTTTAGTTTCCCGGGTGGCGGGAGTGAAATCATCATAATTCAGGGCTAATTGACGAGCATCCTGTGCCGCTTCCATATTTCTTTTCAGGGGCACAACAAAACCAATGCCCAGTTGATCAATTTTATAAAGATCTTTACCATCGAGAAAGCCCCGATCAATAACCAGAGTGTCAATAATTGCAGCTGGTTTTACATTTTCCATGGCCTGTTTCAGCACCGCCATGAGGTGACGATTATCCGGTTTCTCAATCGTATCGATCTTAATTGCCAGAGGAATCTGTGTTTCAGTATCGTAGACGGCCCATACTTTCCACCCATAAAGGGTTACCGGTATTTCTTTAAGCTCACCACATTTACGATGGCCACGGGCTTTGACTTTGCGTTTTCGGGTAACCGACCCGCAGCCATCATATTTATTGGTAGTTTCGTACAATGTGGTATCGCAGGAAGCATGGATTTTCTCAGGAAAACCCTTTTGTTGAGCTAATTGCTGAATACATCGATTGAAGAATTTTTCAATCCGGTAAGGAGTAATGGTGGAGACATGTTTGGCAACCGTATCGACACACAAAGAACCCCTGATTTCAGGGGGAGGTGACTTACGTAGCTTTTCTCCTCGTTTACAAGAACCGTTTTTCACTTGGTAAGCGTTAAAACCGCACATGCTCATTAATAGTTCATCGGTCAGCAGCAGGTCGCTTACCTCCTCCATTGTTTTGATGGAGCCGACAACCTTCATGAGCAGGATAAGAACGATCTGGTTGAATGAAACATTTTCTCTTTGCTGATTTCCTGGATCAAGATCATCCAGAAATGGGAATACCCCAATTTCCTGCATGTATTTAAAGAAGGAATCAAACAGAGTTGCCTCATCCATGGCGTAGACCATATTCATTTCTTTGTGGTGAAAAAGGTAATCTGCAACTTTGGCATCGTTATGTTCAGCGGTATGCCAAAACAGCCTCTCACACAAAGTGTTCTGAAATTGTTCTTGATTATTCATGATAGAGATTTAAGCAGAAAAAAGTGATTATGTCAAATCCATATCACCAAAAATATCAATAATATCAACTATTTAGCGGCGATTTTTGGTGGCCCTGGAGGGATTTTATTATTTCTGACGATCCCCCACGTATGCACAACCTCAATGATATCATATCAGTCATGTGTGTGGCTCCTGGATACATTCTGGAAGGAGTTGGGAAGGCCGGAGAGAAATCTGAAATTGACGATTTTTTAAAAAAAAGCAAAAAAAATTAATCCTTATATCGGAATTCCAGG
>JAOZOL010000464.1 GCA_029933295.1 Desulfobacterales bacterium
TTCCTTCATGTACATGATGACCGCTGAAGATGTAGAGTATTCGAATCCTGCTGATACTGAAGAATATGATGAAGATGAGATCGGCTTTGAAGTTGATGCCTACCTGAAGTATAAGATCTATGACAATCTTGAGTTTGCCATCAACGCCGGTTATCTTTTTGCTGGTGACGCGATGGATGTCTTTGAAGTTGAACGGGACGGCGACTCTGATGAAGATGTTTTCATCTCCACCGCCAGGGTTCGCTACAAATTCTAAGATAATTGATATCATGAGTAAAAAAGGGGAAGCGCTAAAGCGCTTCCCTTTTTTTTGCTTTTCTGCTAGATGGAAGGGCAGTTTTTTGCCATCTAACTGGGGGAAAGCAAATTTCCCCGCCTTGTTTGTCAGGAGAGATACGATGAGAAAATTTGTTGGATTGTCGATTGTATGTGCCTTAATGATCATACTTTGTGACCTAGCCTGGGGGCAGTCAACGAACGAATTTATCAGTCATCTGCAGCCACTTAGTGGCTATATTGTCCAGCTTACTCCCCAGGGGATAGTGATCGACTGCGGCCGAGATAAAGGGACTCTTGCCGGTGATGTCTTTTCCGTTGTTATTCCCGGCTCTCCCCTGGTTCATCCCCGAACTGGAAAGGTGATCGGCCGGCAGGAGCAGAAAATATCCTTGTTGAAAGTGATTCGGGTGGATGGGGTTTATTCCGTTGCTGTTCCGCTTAGTCGCTACCGGGGGGTGCGGTTGCTGCGTGGTCAGCAGGTGAAGCGGGCCAGTGGTCAGCGGCTTTTGTTCATTGATGCCAGTGGCACCAACTCGACCTTATATTCCCGTCTGAAGGAATCAAGCTCCCAGGTTGTCTGGGAAGAGTATAACCGTGGGTTGTCGTATCGGCCGCTTCTGAACCGGCCGGTGGAATTGATAAAAACTGGTAATGATTTGTATCTGGTTGCCGATCGACAAGTGGCCTACCTTTACAACGCCGATTATGAATTGATTACCTCCGTGCCGTTGGCGGAATTGAACCGGCAGGCTGGTGGACTGTCAGCGGGAAAATCAGAACTTAAAACTGGGGATGGCTTATACTCCCTTTCCACCGCGGACAATGAAAGAGTATTAATTCCCCATTATCGAAAAGTTGACCAAATCAATTTGGTAGTTAAAAACATGGATATGGGGGATTTGACCGGTGATCGGCAGACGGAAGTGGTATTTACCGATAATGAAAAAATTTATGTCTATACATTAACGGCAAAAGGACTGAAATATCGCTATCGCTATCATTATGACAAATGGGGGGAAATTATGAACCTCCAGGTTGCTGATATCGATGGTGATCATAAAAATGAGCTAATTGTTAATACTATCAATGAAATGGAAGATGGTTTTTCCTCTTTTATTATCGGTTACCGTCAAAATAAATTTCAGGTTGTTGCCAGTAATATTCCTTTTGCCATGGGAGTGTTAGGTGCAAACTCGGTGGCCCGGGGAGCTTATTTTTTGGGGCAGGTATTTACCATGGAGACGGTGTTCGGCTCGCAGGTGTACCGGCTTAAATTGAAAAATGGTCAAATAAAAAGCACGAAAGCCTTTACCGTCCCCCATGGTTTCCGGATTCCCGGGGCTTTGTATGATGATATTAATGGTGATGGTCGACGGGAATTATGTTTTATTAATGAGCAAAGTTTCCTGGAGATTTATCAGGGGAGCCGGCGAATCTGGATCAGCAAGGAGCGGGTCGGTGGATCGTTGAACAATGTCCAGGTTGAGGTTGGTACCGCCAAGGTTTCCTATACTGATAAAAAGCAGATTGATGTACCGTTAAGAGCTTTTGATCTGGATGGTGATGGGAAAAAAGAGATGCTGCTGGTGAAAAATACCTCGTCCATGTCTACTGGTCTGGGTGAATATGGTTTCTTGAGCAAAGGTTCGGTGATGTTGCTCAAACAGTCCAATGTTGGTTTTACTTTACGACCTTTGACTGGCAAGATGGATGGGCCTATCCAAAGTATCAACGTTCTTGGTAAAGAATTGTTTGTTACCATGGTCAAACGGGGGGATGA
>JAOZOL010000465.1 GCA_029933295.1 Desulfobacterales bacterium
TTTTTAATTGCAGGCATAAATTGTAATTATTAAGGTGGTTAGGCTGAAAAGTAAATTTTCAATAAGGCGTTTTATCGGGTTACGTCCGGCCATCAACCCTTGAAAATCCTTACAAGAAATAGTCCGGCTCATGCAGGGTTGAGTGCCGGACTAACCCGACCTTCTTCTACGATGGAAGGCTAAATTCTTCCGCTGCTTTGACAATACTGTCCGCATCAATGCCGTATTTTGCCCGTAAGGTGTTTCTTGCACCATGTTCGACAAACGTATCCTGCACCCCTATGCGTTTAACTTTAATATTATTGATGCCTTTATCTATCAATACTTCAAGAACTGCGCTGCCGAATCCGCCCTGACGAAGATTTTCTTCAACAGTAATAATACGCGGTATTTTTTCCGCCAGCTCACAAATAAGATCTGTGTCCATGGGTTTGACAAAACGGCTGTTAACGACTGTGGCATGGATGTTTTTTTCCGATAAAATGTGATGTGCGGAAAGGGCATCATCAACAGTGCTCCCGATCGCTAAAATTAACAGATCATCTCCGGACCTTAAAATTTCACCTTTTCCGATGGGTATGGGTTCAGGGGATTCATCAAAGGGAATGTGTGGTGCAGGCCCTCTGGGATATCGCAAGGCAATGGGCCCGTCGTGATTAACGGCCGCCACCAACATCCTGCTCAGTTCAGCCCCGTCCTTTGGCGCCATAACGACCATGTTCGGCATTGATCTTAAAAATGCAAGATCCAGTAATCCGTGATGTGTCGGACCGTCTTCTCCCACAATACCGCCTCTGTCAACAGCAAATACAACAGGAAGCGATTCAAGGCAAACATCGTGCAGAATCTGATCATAAGCACGCTGAAGAAAGGTGGAATATATGGCGACAACCGGCTTGAAGCCTTCGGTTGCCAGACCTGCGGCAAATGTCACACCGTGTTGTTCAGCAATGCCCACATCAAAAAAACGATCCGGGAATTTCTGGGAAAATTTTACCAGGCCGGTACCCTCAGGCATTGCGGCGGTCACAGCAACAATTTTATCATCAGTTCCTCCCAGTTCAACCATGGTATCTCCGAAAATTTGAGTATAAGTGGGAGTCGATTTTGTTGATGATACCTTGTCACCGGTTTTTACTTCAAAACTTCCCACGCCGTGAAAGTAAACCGGATTTTTCTCGGCCGGCACATAGCCTTTACCCTTTTGGGTCGTCACATGAAGCAATACCGGGCCGTCAATGTTCTTAATGTTTATTAACATATCAATCAACTGATTTAACCGGTGTCCTTTGATGGGGCCGAAATAATCAAAATTAAAGGCCTCAAACAGCATGCCCGGTGTCACAAACGCTTTAAACGACTCTTCGGCCCGCTTGGCGTATTGATAGGCATCCTGACCGATCTTTGGAAGGGATTTTAAAAATTCACCGAATTCTTTTTTAAAATCCTGTAGATATTTAACGGAAAATGTACGGCTTAAAAGAGAGGATAGGGCGCCGACATTTTGCGCAATGGACAGATCATTATCATTTAAGATAACGATCATGTCCTTGTGAATATCGCCCGCCTGGTTAAGGCCTTCAAAAGCCAGACCGGCTGTCATTGAACCGTCTCCAATCACGGAGATCACTTTTGAAGATTCCTTTTTCAAAACTTTGGCTGTGGCAATGCCCAGGCCGGCTGAAATGGAGGTACTGCTGTGCCCGGTTGTAAATGCGTCATAGGGACTTTCACTGATTTTAGGAAATCCTGAAATACCCCCAAGCTGACGCAGTGTATGAAACCGGTCCCGGCGTCCGGTTAACAGTTTATGGGCGTAAGCCTGATGCCCCACATCCCATATAATTTTATCTTTCGGCACATCAAATACATAATGAAGCGCAATGGTCAGCTCCACAACGCCCAGACTTGACGCAAGATGGCCGCCGGTTTTCGAAACCACATCAACAATTAGTTGCCGAATCTCAAGGGCGAGTTTCGGCAAATCTTCGCGTGGAATTCTTTTCAAATCCTTTGGTGAATTGATTTTATTAAGTATATTCAATTAATGTAACTCCAT
>JAOZOL010000100.1 GCA_029933295.1 Desulfobacterales bacterium
TGCGGCGGGAAAAACGTTAGCTCAGTACTTTTTAATGAACAAAAAAGCGCCTTGCCGGTTTTAGTGGCGTGGCGCTTTTTTCTTGATGGCAGATGTTGACCAGTACAGGCCAGCACTTTTAGCTATACCTGGATTTTTTCGGAGACCCAGTATCATAGTGACGAGTCTGCTGATTTCCCCCCTAACGAGGCGTCTGACGAAAATCACCAAAAAGATTAATAACCTGATGATTTTTTTTATTGTAAATTACTTGAACCTTTTTTTTGAGTAGCTTTTTAGCCCGCTGGAACAATACCGGAGTTTCACTGGTTATAATAAATTTTTGCCTGCCGACAGAAATGATCATCCTGCCTGGCTTTTGTTTGATCTGGTTAAGTTTTTGATAATATATAGCACGTTCTCCGTGGACTTGTGCCAGGATATCTCTACTTTCCACGACCATTAACAAAGTACAGAGTACAGTCATGAGCAGACATAAGGCTATTTTTTGGTGATGGATTTTCATGGCTTCCTTCCTTGCGGTTATCATTGATTTCTCATTTCCCGCCAGTTGATTATTTCGATGGGCTTAAATCCTTTTTTAGATTTAATCGTTGGTAAGCCACCGCCGACACTAATAAAAATTTCCGGTTCTCCCTCGCGGATAATGACTTTCGGGCTTGAGGGGATGGATTGACCGATAGCCTTGTAACGATCTCGGTAGTCAAACTTATCTACGGGGTCATCACCGGTAAAGTCGTCATTTGCCGCGAAGAAGTTGACCCCAGCGGTGCCGTCACAGTAGTTGAGGGCATAAATCTTTGCCTGGCCCCTGGGGTGGCATTCATCATCGGTTATGGGTGTGAAACTGGGAACATAGGCAACCCCGGCAAAGATGATCGGATGTGCGAGAATTTTTTCTCCATCGTGGTAGATCGGTTCGTCGTAATCGTTAGTGTCATTAATATCTTCCAGTTTTATATACCAGCCGTTGGTGGTGGCCAGATAGTTACGCATGGAGGTTTTTTCCGCTTCACTGATAGCGGTGTTGTCAATATCGATATCGTCCATGCTGACATTAAAAAGGTTGGTTTCGTTGAGTGGAGAATCTTCGTCAGTGTCAAGGATCATATAGATCCGGTTGTTGATATCTTTGCGGTTGGGATTCTCACGGTCACCGGTGCCGACAACCAGGGCATAGGTGTTTGCTGGTCGGGCCTTGCCTTCACTGTCATTGAACGAACACTTACCCATCAGGGTAACGCTTGGTGAATAGAACATTCTACGTCCTTTATCAGTGCTTTTAAGGGAGCCCCCGTTTTTATCGCCGCTGACGGCATCAGAGCCGGGATTTGACTGGAAGACAAGACGAGGTGTTGAGTCAAAAGAGTAATTGTCGTTATCATAGCCCAGATTCCAAACCTGTCCGCCCAGATCAGAAAAATAGATGGTCTGCAGATAGCCGTATTTATTAGGGATGACCGCTGGATTGGCAGCCATGGGGTAGAGCATGCTGCTGGTTTGCAGACCGGGGGCGTGTTTGTAAGCGATTTTTTTCAACAAGGAAATGGTACTGGTATCTGAATTGAGAATATCGATGACATAGAAAGCCGCTCCAGGCTTACTAATATCCGGACTTTCAATTGTTGCTGCATCATCATATTCGGGATCGTAGCCCCCGCCGAAGATGCCGGCGATGGTTGTTGCATCTTCCGAGGTTCTCATCTTCATCAATTCCATTTTTGACCAGCTCTGACCCATCTCAGCGAAATCGCCGGTGGGGCTTATATGCCATTTTAAGGTCCATTGCTTGGGGTCAGGGTTTTCAACATTTAAAGAGTAGTATGAATAGCCACCCCGTCGCAGGCCGAAGATCAGTTGTTTGGGGATGGATTTTCCGTCATCGGAAAATTCCTGGTAGTAGGAGGTTTGGCCGTCGACGAAAAAGAGTGGACTGTTTTTATAGCCGATGGCCTCTTTGTTCGGATTGATCTCCTTGAGTCGTCCGAGCAGGTCTTCAGGGATAAAGGCGACAACTTCACTTCCATCTGCATCATCAAAGACATGGATCATGCCGTCATTGCTGCCAATGATAATGTAAGTTTTTCCCGTTGTATTTTCATAGGTGATGAGATTGGGATTTGAGTGAATGAAACTTCCCAGTGGCCAGTATCGATACGATGTCGGCACATAGCTGGCAGTTTCATCCGCATCATAGGTGTAGCCATGGATATAGTTGATGATCTTATAACGCTCAAGGTCGTTATCTACCCCGAGATCCCCATTGCTGATATTGATGGGGTTGAAGTCAACTGAACTGGTGCCATCATTTTTTAGCAGATAGATTTTGCGTTGAGTATAGTAGTTTCCGTTATTGAATGCCTCTTTTACCCGGTCACGCAAGAGGGCGCCAACCCCTCCCCTGGTTACCTCGCCGCCGTCGGTCTCACTGCTCCAGAAAGATTTTGAACTTTCATAAAATAGTCCCTCACAGTCAATCGCATCGTTTGCCTCGGCATCGTCCATCCCGGCAGTGTAGCCGATTTTATCGGTTACGACCCATTCCTTTTCTCTGGTTCGACCAGGGCAGTTGCCGCTTTTGATTTTTTTTGCCAGCCGGTATTTTTTCAAGTTGCCGACCCAGCGTTCGCCGGTTGGTTTGAAAAAAGCCATATAAAGCCATTCGCCACTCTGAGTTTTATTGGCTGTATCAACGGAGATAACTGGGGCAACATAGGAGGCGCTTTTGATCGCCAGCATAGCCAGCGAGCGCAGGGCGTTGACCATCTGCTGGCCGTTATTGGCAGCCAGAGAAACACCACCGCCATTGTCGGCAGTGTCAACCAACAAGGGAAGATCCTGGGCAAAGCTTAAGGTGTGGGTGGTGATATTGTCAAAGGAGTTTTCCGGATCGACGATAAGATCACCAAAGTCTTGATCAGGGGCTGGATCACGAAAGACGTGGGTGTACATATAGTTGGCGACATCGTCAAGATAGTTATCGACAACATTCGCTTGTGAAGGATCAGAGGTCCAGCCGTCACCGTCGCTGTCTGAAATAATGACGCCGCTGTCCATGCGGCTCCAGCCGGTATCAACCGAGGGATAGCCATCTGAAATCAGGATGCAGAATTGCCGTGAACATTCGGAGAAGTCCTTGTCCTTGTCATGGAAATGGTTGAAGATATCCTGCATTGATTCACCCAGTGGGGTGCCACCATAAGCTTCGAACTTTTCCAGCTGTTGGATGATGTTCTGGCGTACGGTATCATCGTTGGCATGCTCCGGGTTGAATGGCTGCTTGATATCGGCGCCGTCGCCGCCGCCTGAATCATCAAAGCCGGCCAGAGCCCAGTTTATAGTACCCCGGGTATCGTCAACAACATAGAGAATGGCATCACGGACGGCATCAAGCCGGGTTTCCATCGTATAATCAGTTGTGTTACGGCTGTATGAATAACTGTCAATCTGAAAACCTTTGCCAACCGTATCTTTGCCGTCTGTGGTAAGGAAAATTTCCAGCCCGCGACTATAGGTTCCGGTAATGGTGTATTCACCCGAATAAAACCCCGCGGTACTGTTGCTGGCGTTGGTTATGGTGCCGAGGCTATCGCCGGTTTCCTTGTCTCGGATTTCAATCGTATCTTTGCTGTCGCCGCTGTATAAATTAAGCTCGGTGAAATGCAGCTTTATTTTGACGGCATCTGCTTGAATAATTTCACCACATTTTATGGTCTGTTTAATGCCGTCATAATTGCCGTTGTAATGTGGCGATGTAATCGGTGTGCTTAGATTCTTTGGAATCCAGGTTATCGTGCTGGGGATGCTGTTATTAGCCAGGACAGAATAGGGTTTAGCTGAATAGTAGTTTGAGGATGGCGATGAGGTAGTGTACAATTGGTAGGCCAGCATCATATAAATCCAATTGGCACTGGCGAGAAAATAGACCTCGTTGTCACCATCTGCGGCAATGACGCCAGCTGCACCAGGATTGCCGTCATAACTGCTGCCGTAACCGCTGAAATGATAACCCGGGGCCTGCATCAGGCCGGCAAAACCGAGATCGATGGTTGTGTTATCTTCGTAGTCCTGGATATTCTTCAGGGTGATGTTGCGATCTAATGGCAAGGGTGCTTCATCAAGGTAGATTGTCTGATTTTCGCCATTTGTACTCAGGCGGGCACCTGAGGGAAAATCGAGCTCTCCGTCAACAAACTTGGCACCGGTTCTCTGGAGATTGGCAAAGTCCCAGGTGACCATCGGATTGCCGGCGTCACCGGTCAGGGTGATTGTTTCATTGTCTGCGTTAGTGGTGACGGTAACCCCGGTAGCACCTTTTATGAGGACGATTTCCGAGGGATCGAGGTCATAAAAAGCTCCATTTTCTTTGATAAACATTTTGTAATATTTATTATCAGTTCCTCCGTTGCCAACAGTATCGTCTCTATCGTATGCTTTATGGCCGTCGAAGGTATGTTCACAGGCGTACTGGTAGATGCTTCTATAGTCGACCGAGCTATTGTATATTCCAAAACCCATACTCCCTGAGGTATCAAACATGATGGCAACATTTGGTCTCGGATTGATCGCATAGACGTCGGTATCGAGAGCCGTTGCCGGTGATGCCAGGAGAAAAATACAGCTAACAAACAAGAGGCAGGTTAGAGAACGCTGAAAAAAGTTATCCATAGTTACACCTCAATTCTGATCTTACGTTATGGTGTGCACTCGTCATCCCGGCTACAATATTCTATCTCTGGCCTTTTTGATTATTAGCAGTTATGCCGGGAAGAAAATGCCTGTAATGAAAATAAGCTGGCTATAAACCGAGCTTTTTCTCCGTGGTTTTAACACCGGTTTTGTTGTGGCTGTTACGTCGGCTATTGGTTTGAGTGGTGTAGTAATAATGTTTGAAATTAGCACCACCCTCAATGGAAAATCCGGCACCGGTGTGCCGCCTGAACAGGTAATTGAGCTTAGCCCGGAATTTGGGTGGATCCGGCAGACTGTCAAGGTCAGGAAGTGTCTGGTCAGTGTTGCTGTCCGGCAGCAATTCTGGTTTTTCAACATTGTCTGGTGCCAAGTTGTTGTCAGTGAGAATTTTTGCTACTTCGATCTCATTGGTGCCATCAGCTATAAAAAAATCTTTGGTCGTATATCGCTGGTTGTGGGAGATCTGCCCATCTATGGTGGAGTCGGTTGCGATCCCAATAGCAAGCATGGCGGCGACAGTCATAATCAACAGGCAGATGACCAGGGCCATGCCTTTAGTTTCTTTGATGATATGCGTCTTCATCAGGATTTATCCATTTTAAAGGTCAAAATTGTCGGACCGATACGGGCAGGGTTGTAACCGCCCAAGATGATGCCTTTTTGCGGATCTTTTTTCTCAAAAGCGGCAAAAATACGAATAAGCTTGACTTTGTCTTTAACTAAGTAACCAGTTGTACTGTTACCGGTTATTATCTCCCAGCGCAGATGATAGCGTTGTCTCCCAGATTGTACCGTATACCATTTATCAGTGGTAGCCGTGCCTGCTGGGTCGGTATAAGTCTTGGTGCTGACGGTATAGTTCATGCCGGCAATGGTGCCGGTATCTCCATTGTTGTCGCTGCCGGTTGGATGTTTTGTTGCAACGGCCGGATCTTCAGTGTTGACGTCAGCCAGTAAAGGATCATCGTAATCAAGGTACATCAGGTTTTCGGCGAGTCGTCCCGCTATGATGGTCGAGCGGTTTAAGTCACGCGAGAAAGTGCGATTGTTGATTGCTTGACCATTGAGGAAAGTGAATCCCAGAATGCCGAAGGCCAGAACCACCATGGCGATCATCAGTTCGATCAGGGTAAAGCCTTTATGGTTGTTGCTATTGTTCATGGTCCCTGCTTTTAAGGGTTATAAATTACGGTTGCGTACTACTATGGTTGATTCGAGCAGGTAACGGTGCACATGATCATTGAAAGGGCCAACTGTGACCCCGGCCAGGGTGTAGGTTTTTCTGTCAAAGTATTCTTTATCCATCTTGCCGGTCCGGGCCAGGATATAAACCCGGACAGCCTTGATTTGGGAAATGGTAGCCGGGTTGTCAAACCAGCTGTCGACTTGGCCGTCATTATCAGTGTCCAGGCCGTATTGGAATTGAAGATCCTGGATGTTGTCAGCTACATCCAGTTGAGTGCTGCTACCGTCAATATTGCCGTCAATCCGCAAGCTGTTGTTGACCAACCTGAGGGTAAAAGCCTGCACTTGGTAGACGTCTAAATCAACTCCTGCACTTAAAGCGTTCAGTATTTCTGTTTTTCTATCGTTATCCAGGCTGGTTGCCAGGGTCAGAGTAGTGCCATCATCTGCACTTATAATTTCATAGCGGTTTTCATCGTTGGGTGAAATAAAGATATAACTTTTGGCCACTGTAGTGCCAAGTTTGGGGTCATGGGAACCAACTTTTATCTGATTGTTTGCCGGGATGCTGGTAATGGATCCAACGTGTCTGACGGCCCCGACCAGAGTTAGTTGATCGGGAGTGGAAGGGGCATTGTTTGTGATTGTGAACATGGAAGAGAGTGGGTTGGCGGCAACATCACCATTGGTTACCAAGCTGCCATTAGTAAGATTATCGCCGAAATTGTCTTCGCAGCCGACCCCGGCCATGCGCAGCAGAAAGCAGATGCGATCCATGGCCACCCGGGCGTTCATCTGCATGTCAATAATGTTTTCTTCGCTGTGATAGACCCTGCTCTGGCTGATGATGGCTGTCATGGCGCCGATTGTAACAATGCCGAGAATCACCAAAACAATCATCAACTCAACTAAGGTAAATCCTTTGGGCTGCTTTTTGTTCATCTTCAACGCCATGTGCCTCCCTCGGTGACCCAATGTCTGATCTGGACTCTGCCGACGTTATTGGAGCCGACGGCATAGGTGCCGGCGGAATCTTTATTTGGCGCATGGAGATATGCCCAGCCATTGGAAGCCGTACCTACTGGATTGAAACGGACTCTGTTGCCGCTGAATGAAATACCGTCCGCCACCGGTGTGACTGTACTTGTCGGGCTAGCGCCTTTTGTCGGTCCTCCAGCGCCGCCGGCTACACTTCCAAAAGCCATAAGGACAGGAAGGGCAACCGTTTCAAGAAATTCGACGGGGTCATCGTAGCTATTGTCGTTATCAGCGTCGCGCCAGAGTGTGTAGAATGAGTCGATTGCGTTGTCGCCGTCCAGGTCAAAATCAACAAAAACATTGCAATTTTCCTTAACTGCCATCAACTTTGCCTGTTGCATTTTGGCTTGCAGGGTGCGGGCGGAACTTTTCAGTTTATTGCTGGTGGAATTCAGGTTGCCGAAGGTCAGTCCGGCGATAATCGCCATGATCGCCACGGTGACCATCAATTCAACCAAGGTAAAACCGGCAGATTCCAGCTTTGAATTTTGTGGATAAATCGGTTTTGACATAATACCTTTATTACATAAGAGTAATTGAGATTACAAAATTGTCATATTCTGGGGCCTGTCAGCCATAAAACACCTATCCATGGAAAAACATGCAATTCATATTCCAGCAAATTACTTTCGTTTTGCCGGCTGCCTGCCAATTTCCCCTGGTCCTGGTGTTTTTGTTTGTATTCTTGTTAGAGACTTTCGGCAGATAGCCGAAAAAATTGAGCTAATAAAAAATTAACTTGACTAACCGGGATCATTCTGTTTAGTACGGCTCATTTGCAGGCATCGTATTTTCGTCCGGGTAGGAGTTTTTTTTATTTTTTCTTGAATGGCTGTAACAGACAAGGCAAAGATGGCGCGGGAACAGCTTGATTACTGGCTGGCGATAACTATGATCGATGGCCTGGGGTTGAAAGGCATTAACCGCCTTCTTCAGTCCTATGTTGATCCTGAACGGATTTTTGCGGTTACGGCGGCGGAACTGACTTCCCGCTGCGGTCTTCGTCCGGAGATTGCCACGGCGGTTTCCTCTTTCTCCAGTTGGAAACGGGTGGCTGGAGAAAGAGAAAAGGCGGAGCGCCTGGGGATGCAAATTATTTCCCGGGCGGATGAACGATATCCA
>JAOZOL010000466.1 GCA_029933295.1 Desulfobacterales bacterium
CAAATAACTCATCTGCAACCGTTTTAAATAATTGACAAGTTATTTTTCTCATACAATGGTAATTCATTACCATGAAAAGCTATATATGTGAACACCATGATGATTTTTTTCAATTAACACCTGGATTTTACAAAATTCAGGTAACAAATCACCAAAGCATTTTTGTGGCAATGCAATCTGTTTTTAGATAGTCAACGGTTCCACCTGGTCGGATTCTATTGAAACAGATATGGATTGCAGGATGCTTTCAACAGAAAGCACCAGCCTGTAATTTCGGTCTTTTCTGATAATCCGTCCTTCCACGCCTTTCAGATGGCCTTTTGTAACAATAACCCACTGTCCTTTTTTAACAAAATCATAAGGATAGACTTTTGTATTACCGGACAGCACCTTTTCAATCTGGATGAGTTCCCTGACAAGTTTTTTTTCATCACCCACATCAATGATCCGGGCAATATGATTGGAACGCAAGGCTTTATGGCGTTCAAAATCATCCGCCTGAAAAAAAAGATAACTATTAAAAACCGGAATTAAACTGAAACGAACCCGTTTATTACTTGATTGCTGTTTTGTGAACATGGGCAGATAATAACCGATTCCGGCACGGGACAGATAATGTGCCAGTGCTTTTTCACGCCGGCTTTTGGTATGAGCAACACGCCATGGCTTATCTTTTTGGATTGTGTTCAAAATATCTAACGGGAAAAGAACTTCCGGGTTTTGATTAAGCGATATGGTCATTAATTTCTTCCAGCCTCCTAAACAAAGCCCTTCGGATTAATGCGTTGCCAGTTCCAGGCGTCAGCACACATTTCATCAATTCCGCGTATGGCCTGCCAGTTCAGTTCTTGTTTCGCAAGGGATGGATCCGCATAACAGGTGGGGATATCTCCTGGTCGACGTTCAACAATCTTATATTTTATTTGTCTTCCCGACGCTTTTTCAAATGCCGCAATCATTTCCAACACGCTGTACCCTTTGCCGGTCCCCAGATTATAAGTAACAAGGCCGGAACTTGATACGATTTTATCCAGCGCTTTTAGGTGTCCTTCCGCCAGATCCATCACATGAATATAATCCCTTACACCTGTCCCATCCGCTGTTGGATAATCATTTCCAAAAACTGATAGTTCAGCAAGTTTACCGACAGCAACCTGACTGACATAAGGCATCAGATTATTAGGAATATCTGCCGGGTCTTCGCCGATTAAACCGCTGGTGTGGGCACCCACAGGGTTGAAATATCTCAATAAGGCGATGTGCCAGCTATTATCAGCAAAATAAAAATCCTTTAACATCTCTTCAATGAAAAGTTTTGTCCGGCCATAGGGATTAAACGGCGCAGTCGGGGCATCTTCTTTTATTGGAACGGTTTCAGGGTTTCCATACACAGTTGCAGAAGAGCTGAAAACAAGATTTTTAACACTGTGTTCATGCATGGTTTCGCATAACACCAAGGTCCCGTCAATATTGTTCTGATAATACATTAATGGATTGTCAACTGATTCGGCCACGCTTTTTAACCCGGCAAAATGAATGACTGCATCGATTGCGTTATTCGTAAAAATTTCATTTAAACCGGATTTATCACGCAAATCCGTATGAAAAAAAGGAACCCGTTTACCCGTTATTTTTTGAACCCTTTCTAAAGACGATACCTTGCTGTTGCATAGATTGTCCAAAACAATAACAGCGTGCCCACACGCCAAAAGTGTAACACAGGTATGGCTGCCGATATACCCCGCACCGCCTGTCAGTAAAATATTCATTATTCCTGCTCACTCATGCATAGTCTATTAAACATTTATAAATGGAAATTTAATTGTTTTGTTATGAATTCTGTGTCTGGTCTCATAGTTTATTTCTTTACCATAAACCATTGATTTGTTGCAAATTGAATTATGGAAGCCTCCGACTCGTGCAAAATTCAGGTATTAATCATTTCAATCGGTTGCAGATGAGTTATTTGAAAGACTTTATGTCTTTCAACTCCTTGTCAAAAAAGATTATTCAAATAATTGTTGATTCGTTTATCTGAAAATGCAA
>JAOZOL010000467.1 GCA_029933295.1 Desulfobacterales bacterium
AAAAAAGGGAACCGGACAGTCGTCCATGTTCCCTTGTCAAAATTCTGAAACAAATTGTAAATTGAATTAAAATTACCGCTTGGAGAACTGGAACCTTGCGCGAGCGCCCTTCTGACCGTATTTTTTCCTCTCTTTCTTTCTGGGGTCACGCTTCACAAACCCGGCCCTTTTCAACACCTGACGAAATTCCGGATTAATTTGAAAAAGGGCTTGTGTAATACCGTGCCGAACCGCACCGGCCTGTCCCACCGTACCGCCGCCTTTGACATTGACTTTAATATCAAATTCACCAACCGTATTTGTCAACTCAAACGGCTGGTTTGCAATCTGTTTTGCAGCATCCACCCGAAAATATTCATCCATCGGTTTATTATTAATAATAATTTGACCCGTGCCGGGTTTCAGCCATGTTCTGGCAATGGCCGTCTTTCGTCTTCCGGTTGCATAAAAGGTGTTTTCCTGTTCCATTAAACGCTCCGCCTCAATAAAATGAGTTATTATAAACTAAATGGTTCTTAAATATTTGCTTTCACATCAAAGAGTTCAGGCTGCTGTGCTTCGTGGGGATGCTGATCACCTGCATATACTTTCAATTTTTTTAACATGCCACTGCCCAGTTTATTTTTGGGAAGCATTCCCTTGACCGCAAACCGCACGAGATCCTCGGGGCGTTTTTCAAGCAGCTTCTCCGCTGTAATTTCTTTCAAGCCTCCGATATATCCACTATGGCGGTAATACATTTTCTGTTGCCGTTTTCTGCCGGTTAAAACTATTTTATCAGCATTAACAACAATAATAAAATCGCCGCAATCCACATGGGGTGTAAAAAGAGGATTATGCTTACCCCTTAACCGCGCCGCCACCACACTGGCAAGCCGTCCGAGGACTATTCCTTCAGCATCCACAACCAACCATTTTCCCTGAATATCACTCTGTTTGGCACTATATGTATATTTTTTCACTGTATTTCACTCCTGTCAAAAAATTAATCTATAATTTTTAATTAAAAATTATTTATATGTCAAGAAAAAATCCGAAAATTTCTTTTCAATTTTATAGATAAAATCAATTTTACCGTCCCGGCATATCAGTCATAATTGACAATATCTTGATTCTCCAGTATAGATGGCAATATTGCACCTGACCGATAATTCAATTTAAAAAGAAAAGATTAACTTATGCCGCCTCTGGAAATCGAAGTCAAGTTTTATTTAACGGATATAAACCCCTTGAAGGAAAGGCTTCTTTTGCTTGGCGCAAATTTAAAAAATAATTCATTTGAAAAAAATATCCGTTTTGAAAATCAAAAAAATTCTCTGTACCACGAAAAATCCCTCCTGCGTCTCCGCCGCTCAGATAAAACAACACTGACGTTTAAATCCGAACCGCCCAAACCACCTGAGCAGGCTGGCCGGCAGAATGAATTTAAAATACTCCATGAACTGGAAGTTTCGGTTGACGACTTTGAGACAATGCAGCAAATTCTTGAAGCCATCGGCTTTCATCCGGAACAGGTCTATGAAAAAAAAAGAAAAACCTATGTTTTGGGGAATACGGAAATTTGCATAGATACCATGCCCTTTGCCGATTTTATTGAAATCGAAGGCAAAAAGGAAGAAATTAAAAAAACAGCCGGCCTGCTGAAATTAGACTGGAATCAACGGATCTTGGCTAATTACCTTGAAATTTTCAGTGTTTTAAAACGAAAATTAAAATTACCATTTACAGATATCACTTTCGACAACTTCAAGGATATAGACGTTGATTTTGATAAATTCAGTCATCTTTTTGTGGCGTCCTGAAGGCCGCCGCTACGCAAACAGGCGCGTTCCGTTCGCACATACCAACACAACCCGTATCCACCACATAGCGGAAGGCTTCAGGCTTCCACTGATCCCCACAAAAAAATCATCATATCAATTCATTTAAATAAACATGAGCCGGGCACATCCGTATATCTTCTTTGGTGATCACGTCCGGGCCGTCGGCAAGCGATACCTGGATTGCGCTGACATTCGGAAACCGGACTTTTAAATATTTCAGG
>JAOZOL010000468.1 GCA_029933295.1 Desulfobacterales bacterium
GATTTTTTTAAATTGCTTGAATTTAAAAAAATATGATATGGTAAATTTTATAAATAACCAACTCACCCCACATCAACGAAAAAAAATTGAAAAGGAGGGCAGCATGGCTAAAAACTTTAAAGCCTGGCCGGATCAATGGCCGAAGAATCTAAACTACCCAGACAGGCCGATTCATTATTTTTTAGAAGATACGGCCCAACGGGTTCCCAACCGCATCGCCATCCATTTCGGCGGCATGGTACTCACCTATGGTGAATTAAAAACCCTGGTGGATCGATTCGCCACCGCCCTTGCCGGGCTGGGAATTGAAAAAGGGGAACGGGTCGCCATTCATTTGCCCAATATGCCCCAGTTTGCCATTGCTTACTATGCGATTTTAAAAATCGGTGCCGTGTTTACGCCTTTAAGCCCCTTGCTGTCCCCCAGGGAAGTCATCCACCAGTTAAACGATTCGGGTGCAAAAACCCTTTTATCCCTGGATCTTTTGTATCCCGGCATTGAATCCATTATTCCGGAAACACCGGTTGAACGGGTCATTTCAACCAGTATCGGGGATTGCTATAATGCCATTATCGCGCCCCTCAAACCCGTCGGCAAACTCCCGGTTCCCAATACACTGGACATGGCGGAACTGATCAAAGCCAATGAACCAAACCCGCCCCAGGTCGATATTGACGTTTTTAAAGACCTGGCCCATCTGGCATATACGGGGGGCACCACCGGCGTGTCCAAAGGAGTCATGCTGACCCATAAAAATGTCATCAGCAATACTGTCCAGTTCGGCTGCTGGTTTAACGGGGCACAAATGGAAATAAAAGACGACAAAGTCGAGCTTGTGTTCCCCCAAGGGGTTGACCCGGAAAAAGACCGGCCGGTTGTCAGAGATAAAGAAACCGCTCTGGTGGTTGTTCCCTGGTTTCATGCCATGGGCACCATCGGGTATCTGAACAATATGATTTCCGGCGGAACCACCATGGTTGTTTTCCCCCGGTTCGACCCGACCGAATATATCGAGGCTGTGAAAAAATTCTCCGCCACCACCCTTGGCGGCGCCCCCCAGCTTTATGTACCCCTGGTGAACATGCCCGGTTTTGAAAATTACGATCTTTCCGGAGTCAAGCTGATCGCCTCGGGCGCAGCTCCTCTGCCGTTAACCATACTTGATTCCATGAAAAAATCCTTTACATCAAGCGTGGTGATTGAAGCATACGGCCTGACGGAATGTGCCATGGGCGCCACATGTAATCCACCCATACCGGATAAAACAAAATCCGGGTCCGTGGGTCTGCCGGTATTTGATACCGAATGCAAGGTGGTGGACGCAAACACAGGAGAAGACCTGCCGCCCGGTAAAGAGGGCGAAATCTGTATTAAGGGTCCCCAGGTAATGCAGGGCTACTGGAACCGACCGGAAGCTACCGCTGAAGTTCTTAAAGACGGCTGGCTGTATACGGGAGATATCGGGAAAGAAGATGAAGACGGTTTCTTTTATATTACGGATCGCAAGAAAGACCTGATTCTGTATAAAGGTTACAATGTCTATCCCAGGGAAATCGAAGAAGTCCTGTTTACACATCCTGCCGTTGAAATGTGCGGGGTTGTGGGAAAACCGGATGAGAAAGCAGGTGAGATTCCGGTTGCCTTTGTACAGCTCAAGGCCGGTCAGAAAGCAACGGCTGAAGAACTCATAGAACACGTTAATTCAAATATTGCCGCATATAAAAAACTAAGGCAAGTGATTTTTTCAGACACAATTCCGGTATCACCGGCAGGCAAGGTATTAAAACGGGAACTCAGAGACCAAATTTCTTGAAAAACTTAATACCTGAATTTTGCACGAGTCGGAGGCTTCCATATGCAAGCCGTTAATAACGCAGCAGATGGGAGCCTTCGGCTCGCCCTTCGGGTGAAAATTGTGTGGTATACTTTTTCAGGCTCGTAAGGACCGATATATTCTTCAAGAGATAACTGGGGATACTTCATTTAAGAATAAGTAACGAAAACGGCGTTTCAATTGGTTTTTTTCGATACCGCAGTGACTAT
>JAOZOL010000469.1 GCA_029933295.1 Desulfobacterales bacterium
ATGAGTGACAAGTTATTTTTCTCATATAGTGGTGATTCGTCACCATGAAAAGCTCTTTACTCTTCAGCTTTGTCTTCGTTGGTTGTTTTTTCTTGAGTAATTTCCTGTTCGGTTAATTCTTTTATGGATTCCGTATCCTTTTTTTCATTACTTGATTGCGAATCTGGCTGGTCAGATGATTGTATTTCAGCACCCGCCTGTCTGTCGAATATCAGTTTATACTCATCATCAGTTAACGTGCTTTTGCAGTTTTCTTCAAAAGCCTCATCCATTTCAGTGGAGATATTTTCAAGTTCATTTTCCGTGATCTCACCGGCGTCCAGCTTTTTTATAAGCTCATCCCTTTCCGCCGCTCTTTGCTGGTAAAAAAATTTGATATCGTCAATTTTATTTTTATCGATTTTTTTTGTGACTTTATCGATGCTGGTTGCCGGATTTTCTATTTTAAAACCAAGTTCCATTTCATCACTATCGCCCAGAACGGCAGGGGCTTCGGTTTTTGTACTGCCGGCTTCCAGCGCTTCTACAGACCCGAAAACCGTATTGATCTCATCTTCGGTCAAGATTTCCTTGCATTTGGCGATAAATGCCTGCTGGCTTTTGTTTAAGGCCGCTCTTGCCTGTTCGAGGGTCACTTCGCCGGCATTGATCTGTTTTCCAAGATTATCCTGGTCCAATACCATTTTTTTAAAATGAGAATTGACTTCTTCCAGTTTATACCCAGGCACCTGTTCTTCGACAGCATCTACCGATAGTTCCGGGTTAAGAATAAAACTGTAATCCGGAGTCTGATCAATCAGTGCATCAATTGTATCATCAACTAATTCAGGTTTAATTTCAAACAGGGCTTCATATTCACCGGCGGTAAGAATGGAATCATAGGTTCGCTGGTGCCATTTCATTAAATCTGCAAGGGCTTTTTTAAACGTCTCATGATCAATTTTTCCGGTAAGGTAAGCTTCATTGAGTTTATCTTTTATATACAGAAGCGAAGTATGATTTTTAATAATCGCTGCTTTTTTTTCAGGGTCAAGATCTTTGAGAATCTCGTTAACACGATCCATCCAGCCCACATGAATAATGGTGTTTTTAAATGCGTCACGTTCTTTAATGAGTTGTTCCATGTCAATCCCTAAAAGTTCGACCAGGGTTTTGGGATATGAAACATAGGGGTTGGCTTTTGATGCTCCGGCATTTTTTTTGAGGGCAGAAGCAGCATCCTTAGCAGGAGAAACGGTCAGGGGCGATGCTTTTTTTAAATCAGTATCTGATTTTTTGTGAGGTTGTTTTGGGGCTGTTTGTTCAGGGTTCAATTTGGTCCGGTCAACAACCATCGGTTCTTCATCAGGAAACAAATAGATGCCCAAAGCCAGGGCAAAGATTAAAAAGAAAAATAATGCAATTAAAATAATTTTGTTTCGCTTGTTCATTCTTTTTTCCTTAAAGATGCTGACGATAAAATTCAATTGTCCGGGGTGCGATGAGCCCGGTTTTTTCATGAAAAATTCAGGTTAGTCAATCCGTTTATACACTGATTGTCTTTCTTTTCCTGCTAAAAGCGGTGTCAGGATCAATTGTGAATCTGTAACAGAATAATAAACGCTGTCGCTTTTGCCGATGCTCTGGTCTTTAGCGCATCGTTCCCCCTGGGTGGAAGTGATTGTATATGTAAGTGCCTTGTCGTCAGTGGTATAGTCGGCTATGATCAGGCAACCCGGCGCATCCATTGTCATTGTGCGGTCGGAAAAGATTATTTTAACAACAATACCGGATACTTTTTTTTCCCCTAAGGCGGTCTGCTGCCATGTCCCGACAAGCCGGGGAACGGTTTTTTTGACATTTTCTGTTTTTGATGAATCGGAATTGTTGCATCCTAAAATCATTGAAAAAATTACAAGGGCAAAAGGCAATAATAAAAAAAATAAAATTGGTTTTATCTGACAGTGTTTCATCTGTTTCCCGCTTATGTGCTTATATATATTGTGTTGATATAAAAAAAGCCTCCCTTTGTACAGCTTGTAATTTGCTAATACAAAGGAAG
>JAOZOL010000470.1 GCA_029933295.1 Desulfobacterales bacterium
ATGAACATCATAGAAGCAATAAATTCTCGAAAAAGTATCCGGGGGTTTAAATCAGACCCGGTTGATCAGGCAACCATAACGAAAATCCTTGAAGCAGCCGTCCGCGCGCCGTCTGCCATGAATACCCAGCCCTGGGAATTTTTTGTCATCACCGGCGATGTGCTTGACGCCATGCGAGCAAAAATCGTTGAAAAACTAAATACCGGTGCACCCATGCAGCCGGACCATCTGGTGGTGGGCTGGCCGCCGGAGAGCATCTATAGAGACCGCCAGGTCGGACTGGCCAAGCAGTTATTTAAACTTATGGATATCCAGCGCGAAGACAAGGAAAAGCGGGCATCGTGGCTGGAAAGAGGTTTCCGGTTTTTTGACGCACCAATGGCCGTTATTGTGGTTACCGATAAATCTTTGAGTGAATCCGGCCCATTGTTTGATATCGGCGCGGTGGTTCAAAGTTTTTGTCTGGCTGCTCTTGAATTCGAATTAGGAACCTGCATTGAAGATCAGGGCGTGCTGTATCCAGAGGTGGCAAGGGAACTGGCCGGGATTCCGGACTCCAAGCGGCTCATGATTGCCATCGCCCTGGGATACCCGGACCCGGATTTTCCGGCCAATCAGGTACACAGTGAAAGGGAGGCGGTGGATAAAATCACCACCTGGGTCGGATTCTAATTGTCTGAAAATCAAAACATCAAGGTTGCCCCTGTGGTGTAATTCCGGAACATCAGGATGGAGTTTCTGAGCCAGACAGATGGCTTTTAAGCCGTTTTCCACTTCACCGACAACGGGGTCATGTTCTTCTGCCCTTCGAGCAGCGAACAGAGATCATCCCGCATCATCTTATAATCATCTGCAATCAGAATTTTGATATTCATGGATATGACTTATGTTGGAATGAAAAAATAATAATAAAAAAAGGGATGCATTTATAATGCATCCCTTTTTGAAGTGTCCGTTATATTTGTCTATATTTGTCTTAGAGGAATGGAGGATTAATATCCCCAGTCTTTTAATTCGCTGACAACGTCAACATAGAAATCCGGTGCATCAAATCCAGGGGTGATACCGAATAGCTGGCCGACAATATTTAAGTGATCGCATCCCACGCTGTACCAGGCCGCATCTTCCACACCCCTGAAATTTCCCCATTTGGCGCTTTCGACACCGACCAGGCCATCATTGGCACCTTCATATGCCAGCATGATAAGCCATGTGGGTTCCAGGATAACACTGGGGCAGGAAGTTTTTGCCTTGGCAGCCCAGCTTTGATAATAAATGCCAGATACGTTCGGTGTGTTGGGGTTAAAAGTCTCTGTCATATAATCCGTACAAAGATCATATCCGTTTTGAATACTGTCCGGGTTTGTATCTCCAAAGATAAACGCATATACAAAATCAAGGGAACCGCCGAGCATATCCACGACATCATCGGAAAAGCTGTACATGATAAGATCGGCAAGCGCGCTGCCTCTGTGAGGGCCTGCAATACTTGTGTATGATGCTACTTTGGGAGATAATCCCAAATTTGAAATGGCATATCTCGTATAAAGCGTGCCATGGGAATGTCCTATGATGTTGGCTTTTGAAGCGCCGGCATAGACTAAAATCTGGTTAAACTGGTTCGCAAAATCTGCGGCCTTGGCTGCCGTACTGTCCATGCCGTTGACCGAGGTAATATAAACATCCGCGCCCTCATCTTCCAGGGCATCCTCAATCCCCCACCAATAATCAACAATGCCGAGAATTTCAGCAGATGCGCCCATGCCGTGGGCCAGAACGATGGGATACTTGGTGTCGCATGTGTCTGTGCTGCCGCCGGCCAAAACGGTTGTCGGGATTGTTACGACCAGTAATAATGCCAGAATGGTTATTAATTTTTTCATTTTTCCCTCCCTGAATTCCTGTTTGTTGTAAATATGAATTAATATCTTAACCTGTGATTTTGAATATAAACAATGTTTATATAAAATATGACGTAAAGGTCAAGATAAAACAATCGGGGAAAACCTGAAATATGACTTCGAAAAACCTGAGTTTTT
>JAOZOL010000101.1:0-5806 GCA_029933295.1 Desulfobacterales bacterium
ATGGTGACCCCAACGGGGATCGAACCCGTGTTTCCGGCGTGAGAGGCCGGCGTCCTAGGCCACTAGACGATGGGGCCATTATTTTTTGAACTCGCTTTGAAAATATCGATTGCGATTTTAAAGTGTTTTATCCTTGACGAGACACTATGGCAAAATCTGAGCCACCATATTTTGATGATAATATTTTGTCAATTGATATTTTACCTGAATTTTGCTGCCGGCTTTTTCCCCCGCCAAAAGCCGAATAAGAGGTAGATCAACCACCCGATAACCGGGATGGAGGCGACGACCCACCACAGGATTTTTTCCCGGATAGATTTAAATTCTTTTTTTGCGATATCTATGAGCGACACCAGAAGCAACAACACAATAACACTGCTTAGGATGAGTACATATTTTAAGGTTTGAAAATCCATCCTATGTTCTTATCCTTTTAATTTTTCGGAAATATTTAAAATCGTATTCACATAATACTTGCTGTGGTTGTAGTGATACACTGCCTTTGCCGCTTCTTCGCGGCTGATGCCGGGTTCCCATCCGTACCGTTTTAAGTAATTGGCAATACTCACTATGGCGTCTTCGTGCTGGAAAAGATTGATCCGGCCGTCATTATTGCCGTCTTTTGCCAGGGTGAGAACATTGCTGGGCATAAACTGGCAGATACCCATGGCACCGGCATAAGATCCATTGATGGTATAAGGGTCAAGGCCTTCCCGTTCGACGTATTTGATAAAAGCTTTTAATTCTTTATATGCCCAATTGGCTTTGCTGACCGCTTTTTTTTCATATTCTTTTTTTGTGACGCGATTTTTTTTAGGGATTTTTTTCCAGAATAAATCCCTGATCTTTTTATTTTCCAGTGCAGCCATTGTTGAAAGAATGTTGAGTACCGGTCTATTGCCGACATAACTGCCGAACCGGGTCTCAACGAGCATGATCGCGGTGATGACATGCCTGTCCACACCATAGTCAATTTCCGCTTTTAACAGATCAGCATAATGATTCCAAATATAGGTTTTTGCCCGTTGAATGGATTTGGGTGACAGGAACTGGTCATAATTGAGTTTGTTTTCCTGGTGCCGAAAATAAGAAGATATCCCTTTGATGTCAAAATTAACCCCGGAGTTGTTGAAGATGCGATGAATCTGTTTTTTTGTAAAATTTTCTTCTTTATCCTTGATTAATTGTTTCTGGAGGTGATTGAAATTAAGCCCTTTGTCCGATGGCCATACAGTAGATGGGGAAGCGATCAGCAAGGCAATAAGAATAATCGTCATGCTGAGTAAAAAAAGCGAGTTCGATTTTAATTTTAAGGTCAAAACATTTGCCACAATCTACCTCCGGTATTATTTTTTCTGGTTTTTGTGCAAGGGGATCTCATAACGCATCCGACGGGTAAATGCGGACACATGCCGGTAGCCGGTTGTTAAAAGCAAATCGATTGCCTTGTCATAATGCTGGCCGACGCTTTGAGGTTGATGGGCGTCTGATCCGATGGTGACAGGGATTTTCTTTTCATAGCATTTTTTCAGCAAAGACGCATCCGGATAAAACTCATTTGCCTTGTGATTATAACCGCTGGTGTTTAGTTCAACGGTAAGATTATTATATCGTATTTTGGATAATATTTCATCAAATTTTTTATCAAATCGGTCCGACGGGCGGCGGCCGAATTTTTTAAATATATCAAGATGGCATATAATATCAATCCCACCGGCATCTATCATTAATTGCAGGACGTCCAGATAACGGGAGCAGATCACATCGATGTCTTCGTTGTCCCGTGCCTTTGTGTCTTTTGTGCTGACGATATTGATATTTTCAATAAAATGGACAGACCCGCCGATTACATCAAATGCATACGGCGCAATTATTTTTTTAACGAGGTCTTTATTTTCAGGGTCAAAATCAACTTCAAGCCCCACCTTGACGCGGATATGATTTTTGTAAACATGTGCCAGATGGCGGGCTGACTGATAGTAAAAGGGCACATAGCCGGGTTCCATGGAAAGATGGCTTCCCTTTTTATTTAAGGTCAGGTGATCAAGAAAACAGATTTCCGACAGTCCGGCGTCTATGGCACTTTTAACATACTGAACCATGGAACCGGTTGCATGGTTGCAAAGGGATGTGTGAACGTGGTAATCAATCATATGTTTAAAATGACATGCCAATCTGTCTGGTGTCAAATGCCAAATCAGGAAAGTTGAATATAAAATATGGGAAAAGCGCCTAAATCGATTTATTGTTGCCAGGAGTGCGGGTATAACGCTCCCAAATGGCTGGGCCGGTGCCCGGAGTGCGGAGCCTGGGATTGTTTTGTGGAAGAGCGGAAAATATCATCGCACAAGCCCGGCCATCGACCCGGAAAATCAGTATTGCAAGCAGCGCCGGTTCCCATTGATTCGGTGAAGATCGATGATGATAACCGGATATTGACCGGGATCAATGAATTTGACAGGGTGCTTGGTGGCGGGATTATCTCCGGCAGTCTTGTTCTTATAGGGGGTGATCCGGGTATCGGAAAATCCACATTGATTCTCCAGGCCATTTTCGGCCTGACGAAAAAGAATCATCAGGTACTCTATGTATCCGGCGAAGAATCCATCCGGCAGTTAAAGATGAGGAGTCAGCGTTTAAATGCGGTGTCTTCGAATTTACTGGTTGTGTCGGAAATAGATGTGGACGCTATTTTAAATATGGTGGAGACTGTTAAACCCGATGCCCTGGTGATCGATTCCATTCAGACCATGTTCAGCCAGGACGTATCTTCCGCGCCGGGGAGTGTGAGTCAGGTACGGGAAGCCACCATGAAACTGATGGTCATGGCAAAGCAGACCGGGGTTCCGACCTTTTTGATCGGCCATGTGACAAAAGACGGTGCCATTGCCGGGCCCAGGATTATGGAGCATATGGTGGATACGGTGTTGTATTTTGAAGGGGACCAGAATCATGTGTTTCGTATTTTAAGAGCGGTTAAGAACCGGTTCGGGTCAACCAATGAAATCGGCGTGTTTGAAATGAAAGAAGCCGGGCTTGTTGAAGTTGCCAACCCCTCAGCTGTTTTTTTGGCGGAACGGGCGGCAAATTCTCCGGGTTCGGTGGTAACGGCGTGCATGGAGGGGACAAGGCCGATTCTGGTCGAACTTCAGGCATTGATCAGCAGCGCGGGGTTCGGCACACCGCGCCGGACCATTCTCGGCCTTGATTACAACCGGGTATCCCTGCTGGTGGCGGTCATGGAAAAAAAATTAGGTTTGAATCTGGCGGGCCAGGATATATTTATGAACGTTGCCGGCGGGGTGAAGGTTTCTGAGCCGGCGGTGGATCTGGGGATTGTGGCAGCGATCGCGTCAAGCTTTCTGGACCGGTCGATTCCGGAGGGATTTCTGACCATTGGCGAGGTCGGTCTTGCCGGTGAGGTGAGGGGTGTTTCTCATCTGGAAACCCGGATAGCGGAAGTTCAAAAAATGGGATTTACAAAATGCATCGTGCCTGAGGCCAGTTTAAAGCAAGTTAACAAAAAGAGTGATATTGAGTTGATCGGGGTGGATAGATTAGCTAAAGTAATCGAAATCTTATTTTGATGAAACGTCGAAAATCAAAAAATAAATATCAGTCGGATCATTTTGCAAAAAAAGCAAAAAAAGAAAATTTTCCAGCGCGGTCTGTTTACAAGTTGCAGGAAATTCAGCAGAAATTTAAGTTAATCAATAAAGGTGACAGGGTGCTGGACCTGGGGTGCGCCCCGGGCTCCTGGTCCCAGTATGCGGCCCGGCTTGTTGGGGGTCAGGGGCAGGTTATCGGCATTGATCAGAAAAAAGTGAGTCAAAAGTTTCCGGCCAATGTGAGCATGCTGACCGGTGATGTGTTTGATCTGGCCCGAAAAGATAAAGAAAATCTGGCCGAAATAGTCGGAAAAGGGTATAGTATTATTTTAAGTGATATGGCGCCGGCAACCACAGGGAGAAAAGAGGTTGATGCAGCCCGGTCGCATCAACTCTGCCATGCGGCCCTGGCAATCGCCCGTCAGATTCTTAAAACAGGTGGTTGCTTTGTGTGTAAAATTTTTCAGGGTGAAGATTTTAATGAATTTAAAGATGCGGTTTGCAATGGTTTTGATGCGCAAAAAATTTTTAAGCCCCGGAGTTGTCGAAAAGAAAGCAAGGAAATTTATATTATAGGTATTGGTAAAAAACAGGAGGAGAACTGATGTCAGGACACAGTAAGTGGGCAAATATTAAACACAAAAAAGGTGCTGAGGATGCCAGGCGCGGAAAGGTTTTTACAAAAGTTGTCAAGGAAATAATCGTTGCCGCCCGATTCGGCGGTGGAGACCCAAATGCCAACCCCAGGCTTCGGACGGTTTTGTTAAAAGCGAAATCAGTCAATCTGCCTAAGGATAATATTGAACGGGCAATAAAAAAAGGGACCGGCGAGCTTGAAGGGGTTGATTACGAGGAGCTTTCTTACGAAGGATACGGTCCGGGTGGCGCTGCGATTCTGCTGGAATCGCTCACCGACAATAAAAACCGGACCGTGGCGGATGTCCGTCATATATTCAGCAAACATAACGGAAATCTCGGTGAAAATGGATGTGTGGCCTGGATGTTTGATAAAAAAGGATGGTTTGAGGTTGCAAAGTCGGCGGCGGATGAAGAAACGCTGATGACGGTGGCGCTGGATGCCGGTGCTGAAGATATAAAAGACGATGATGATGAAAATTTTGAGGTGATTACAGCGCCTGATGATTTTGAGGCAGTGAAAGCAGCCCTTGAGGAAGCCAATATTGCCTGCGTGGACGCCGAAGTAACCATGCTTCCCCAGACCAATGTCAGTCTGAAGGGGAAAGAAGCGGAACAAATGCTGAAATTGATGGACGCACTGGAAGATAATGATGATATCCAGAAGGTTTATACGAATGCCGATATTGATGAAGAAGTGATCAACGCAATTTAGGGTTCCTTCCGATTAATGTTGAATTTGTCGAAATCGCGGTCATAGCTGTATAAAATGCTCAGGGGGTCTTTTTCTATGCAGGCGAGCAGGTAACAGTCAACGATTTCAATGTTTTTTTCATGCCACAGCGCCAGCATTCGTAACACGATTTTTTTCTCCTTAACAACAATGCCCTTATAGTTAAGGAGATCCATTAAACCGCCGGCAATCTGTTTTCGGGGGACTTGATAAACGCTTTTTAAAATAAATATCGTCTGGAATAACACAATCAGCTTCAACTCAATACGCATCTCGCCGCGTTCCAGGGACTCAAAGAACGTATACAGATTCTTATATTTCTTGGCGTTGTCAAGCGTCAGAAACCGAACCAGAACATTGGTATCCAACAGGGAAATCACTTTTTCCATCCTTTCGTAAAGCCGGTTTCGGTCGCCTTTTTAATGTCGGCTCTGGTTGGCTTCGGTTTTTTCGATGCATAGCCGCTGAAGATGCCGAATAACCGTTCGGTCAAGGATTTCCGGGTGATTTTTTTGGAAAGTGGTTTTAATAAAATACCCTCCGGTGAAGGGATCACATTAATCTGGTCGCCGATTTCAATAAGATATTTTTTTCTTAAGGAAACGGGAATGACCACCTGCCCCTTTTGAAACACCTTCATTTTAATGGACTCTTTTGTGCTGGTACTCATAGAGATTCCCCTTGTTAAAAATAATTTTGTTATACCTAAAAAATAATTAAGTATAACCAAAAAGTCAAGGGAAATATTTTTTCTGTTTCCCTCACGTCTCTGCATGAATCCATAAAACTAAGCTTATGCATTCCCGCGGAGGACCGTGGGAACGAGATG
>JAOZOL010000101.1:5906-7949 GCA_029933295.1 Desulfobacterales bacterium
ATCATCCGCTGAACCGACTGAAGCGCCGGCACCCGGATCTCTTCCGGCACCTTTACTTCACCGGTGCCGTTTTCAAGACTGTCTGCCACATCGGAAAGGGTAATTTTTTTCATATCCTTGCATTCCATATCCAATGAAGCCGGGTAAAATGTTTTTCCCGGGTTTGCTTTTTGTAATGGGTAGAGCAGGCCGATTTCAGTTCCTACTATAAAGGACATGTTTTCAGATTCCTGTGCGGTCCGGATCATGCCCGATGTGCTGGCAACAATATCCGCCAGATCAAGCACGTCGGTTCGGCACTCGGGATGGGCCATGAATAATGCGTCCGGGTGCGCCTGTTTTTGTTGTAGAACGGATTCCACGGTAAGAGTGTCATGATAGGGGCAGTATCCATCCCACACATGAATGGTCTTGTCTGTTTTTGTTGCAGTGTAATTTGCCAGGTTGCGGTCCGGAACCATCAGAACTTCGTTTTCAGAAAGGCTGTTGACCACATTGATTGAATTCGCGGACGTACAGCAGATGGTTGTCAGCGCCTTTACGTCGGCTGTTGAATTGACATAGGTGACAACCGGCATGGACGGATTTTGATTAATTTTTGTTTTCAGAGTATCCGGCGTTACCATGTCCGCCATGGGGCATCCTGCATCCAGCCGGGGCAATAATACAGTTTTATGCGGTGAAAGAATGGCGGCGGTTTCCGCCATGAATCGCACACCGCAGAATACAATAATATTCGCATCTGTATTGGATGCCTTGATACTCAGTTCAAGGGAATCTCCGCATAGATCGGCAATATCCTGAATTTCCGGCGGCTGGTAGTTATGAGCCAGGATAATGGCATTTTTTTCTTTTGTTAAGCGTTTTATTTTTTCAATCATGGTTTTTAATTCAAAAGACATCCATAATAACTTAATTATTGGTGAAAGTCAGAGTTCATGTATGAATTTTTTAGTTTTTAGAAATTATATAACATGCTATGCCTTATTGTGTCAAAATTTCTAAGTCAAGGGACATCGTATTTAATTCCCGGCAACCGGATATGTTCGGTCTTCTATGCTTCGCCTGTCATCTGCGCAAGGCTTCGGGCGATCCCTGTTTTTAGATTTTGCCGGGTTTCATTATGTCCGGCACCGGCTTGTTTTCTGGTTTCTATTCATCCAGCCTGACCACATCAGCACCATCCGGTATCCGGAACTTAAATAAAGACGCTTTCATATCCGGGTCAAAAATTAAATCCGAAAATTCGATGCGGGTTTCATCATTATACGCATTTAAGGTCTGTACGCTTTTTATATCAAATGTTTTTTTATCAATATTTAAAAAAATAGCCGACAGATCCAGCTGCTTTTGGTGGGGAACCAGTTTCAGCCTGTACTGATCATCATTTGCCGGGTCGGCAAGACTGAGCAAATACACATCCTTGACCAGTTTAAAGTTTGACAGAAAACTGGCGCCTTTGCCATTTCCGAAATAGGACATGGCATCCCCCACGACCACCTGATTGTCTTCAGGACGAAAAATCCACAACGTGGTGCCGTCTGAGATAATGGCATATTTTTCAGGGGTTTCATATTCCCATCGCATCATGCCGGGACGTTTGAACCATACTTTTCCAGTGGCGGTGTCGGTGATATCCATGGCCTTTAATGTTGATTCCTGGAAAAAGGTTGCTGAGAAATCAGCAACCGTATATCGTTTTTCAAGATTTTTGACGAGTTGTTCCGCCGAAAGAGAAGGGCGCTGGTTTTGAGAGTCCGCAGGCAACGTATTTTGACAGATGCACGGTTTATCAATCAAAAATATACAAATCAAAAAAAACAATATGGCAGTTTTGCTTTTCATAGGTTAACCATTTATTATTATTAAAAATATTTTTAAAACCATTTAAATATCATACTTTAATCATTGTGTAAATAGTCCAGATTTTTCCTGAAATAATCGTTCAGGAAATTTTGAGTTTTGCTCGGGTGTTGATAATGGTCATGTTCAGGGTAACCGCATTTGGAATATAACCCGTGAAAACAGTTTGTTTGCTCCTTG
>JAOZOL010000102.1 GCA_029933295.1 Desulfobacterales bacterium
ACGCTGCCGGTATTTAATACCTATACCTATGCGGTACCGGAGCCGTTACGGCAAATAATCGCGCCTGGAAAGCGGATACTGGTTCCGTTCGGCAGACGAAAAGTGACCGGCTATGCCCTGGGACCTGCTGACGCAACAGGCATTCAAAACATTAAACAGATTCTTGAGATTTTAGATGAACTCCCCCTTTTTCCAGAATCCATGATTCCGCTTTTTAAATGGATTTCCGATTATTATATCCATCCCCTAGGAGAAGTCATCAAGGAAGCCCTGCCCGGAGGAATTAATATCAATGAATGTGTTACACTACACATTACGGAATCCGGGACACACGCACTATCAGACCAATGCGCACCTGCGATGGAAAATGACATCCTGGGCCTGATTAAAAACAATTCCTGCCGATTAAACGAAATCCCCAAAAAAATAAACCGGGAAATCCCCCACAACCTGATTCACAAGATGGAAAAAAACGGCCTGGTAACACGGATGCGGGAGATGAAAAAAGCGGTGACCTGTCAAAAAAAGCAGCGATTCATTGCCCTGGTACAAACCAAAACACCGATTGAAAAACTCTCGGAACCTAAACGAAAAATTCTTGAGCTGGCGAAAAAATACGGTGAAATTTCCGTTTCAGAAATAAAAAAAACTGTTCCCACCGCCGCATCCCATGTCCGGGATCTGGCACAAAAGGGCTGCATATCCGTATTTAACAAACCGGTTTACCGTGATCCGTTTGGAGAATCGGTCCCGCCTGATACACCGCCGAAACTGTCCCTGGAACAACAATATGTGGTTTCAAATGTTTTAAAGGCCATGGGGAACGGATTTGCAACATTCCTCCTTGCCGGGGTCACTGGAAGCGGAAAAACAGAAGTGTATATGCATGTAACGGCGGAAGCGATCAAAAAACAATTATCCGTACTGGTGCTGGTTCCTGAAATCGCCCTGATCTCTGAAATTGAAAGGCGGTTTCGCGCCAGATTCGGGGAGTGTGTCGCCGTGCTTCACAGCGGTCTTTCCGCCGGTGAGCGCTACGATCAATGGGTGCGCATCATTAATACCCAATGCCCCATTGTAATCGGCGCCCGATCGGCCATATTTGCGCCACTCTCAAATATCGGCGTGATCATCGTCGACGAAGAACATGACACTTCATATAAACAGGAAAGCCGTTTTCGCTATAATGCAAGGGATATGGCGATTATCAGGGCCAGGCAGGAAGACGGCATCGCCCTGCTCGGATCGGCCACCCCGTCTATTCAATCCATTTACAATGTCACAACCGGAAAATTTAATGAACTTAACTTAAAAAAACGGATATTCTCACGGTCTCTCCCGGATATCAGGGTTGTGGATCTTCGAAAACACAGGGATTTTCGCGGGACCCGGCGGTTTATCACGATAGATCTCCAAAAAGCCATAAAGGAAACCCTGGACAGAGAAGAGCAGGTCCTGCTTTTTTTAAACCGCCGCGGATTTGCCAGCTTTCCGGTCTGCGCGGGGTGCGGGGAAGCCTTGAAATGCAAGAACTGTGACATCACCCTCACCCTTCATCAGGCAGCCAATGCCTATAAATGCCACCTTTGCGGATATTCAATTCCTGCAACGGCCACATGCAGCTTATGCGGGTCAGCAGGCATCAAGCGACTGGGAATGGGGACTGAAAAAATTGAAACCACGATAAAAGGTCTTTTCCCTGAAGCCAGGGTAGCACGCATGGACCGGGACACCATTACCCGCAAAGGCGCTTTGCTTAAACTGTTAAAAGGTCTTCGAAATCATGAGATCGACATCCTGATCGGAACCCAGATGGTGGCCAAAGGACATGATTTTCCGGGAATCACGCTGGTTGGCATCATCTGCGCCGACCTTTCCTTAAGCTTTCCGGATTTTCGGGCAGGCGAGCTCACCTTCCAGATTCTGGCCCAGGTATCCGGACGCGCCGGTCGGGGAACACGTCCGGGACGTGTAATTCTCCAAACCTATAACCCGGAACATTTCAGCATCACCGCTGCCACCGAGCAAAATTTTATGAAATTTTATGACCAGGAAATCGCTTTTCGAAAAGCTTTTAACTATCCGCCGTTTTCACGAATGATCCAGTTGAAAATATCGGGCGTAAACCGCGAAAAAGTTCATCAAAAAGCCACAGCCATTGGCGAACAATGCGCCGGGCTTCAAAAAAAAAAGAAACGCTATAATCAATGGATCGATATTTTGGGCCCCATAGAGGCGCCCCTGGCACGGATTGCAAGACGCTACCGGTGGCAGATAATGATTAAATCCCAAAGCACTGACCTGCTTCATGAGTTTGTCAAAAAATTGTTATTTAAAAACGGAAAGCCTTTTTCACACAATCAGGTGAGGGTGGCCATAGATGTGGACCCCTTTTTCATGATGTGATGGCGTCGTCAAAAGGCCCATCTACTGCGTTGTAGCGATTTTTCAACCGCTCAACATACGACATGTATGCCTTCGCGTTTGAAAAATCACTACGCCTTGTATATGGACCTTTTTACTTAGCCATCTGTCACATCTTACGCCTCGTTCATCATCTCTTGCATGCCTTGCCAATTTTATAAGATTGGCGAAATTTTTACGGTGTCATCAATATTCTTTTGGCTCCAATACGGCGTTGCAGTCCTTCTCAAAATGCTCACATCCGGTCTATTCAACCGACGAGCAACGCGGCCGGGCGGCATGGATCGGCGCATTAAAATACGAAGTTATTGTTGAGCGAGCCATTAGGGCTCGCTCAACAATAATTGTAACTTCTCAACAAGTCCTGGCAGAGGAGCATTCATAGAAGGTCGGGTTAGTCTGGTGCTCAACCCGAAAATCCATTGAGGAAACAGTCCGGCATACGCAGGGGGTTAAGCACCGAACGTAACCCGACAAAAATGCCTTATTGAGAGGTTATTAATAATTTCTTTAAATCATTGAAATTTTATGGTAAAAGATTTTCAAAAACTTTTCTTTCGGGCAAATAAAGCAAAAAAGGCATTAACACAATTGAAGGCAAATAAAAAATCACTTTCAGAACGAGACATCTGCACCAAATTCATTACCCCTGCAATTAAACAGGCCGGTTGGGATATCCAGAAGCAGGTCCGGGAAGAGGTCTCTTTTACTGACGGTCGAATTTATGTCCGGGGGCACTTAACCGCCAGGGGAAAACGAAAACGCGCGGATTATATTCTCTATCACAAGCCGAATATCCCGGTTGCCATTATCGAAGCCAAGGACAACAATCACGCCATGGGCGCGGGTATGCAGCAGGCCCTGGATTATGCAGCCATTCTGGATATACCCAGCGTATTTAGCAGCAATGGCGACGGGTTTATTTTTCATGACAGAACAGCTACATACGCCATTGAAAAAGAGCTGACCAACAACCAATTTCCCACCCCTGCCGAACTCTGGGCAATATATAAAAAATACAAAGGCATCAAAACCCCGGATCAGGAAAGAATTGCGTCCCAGGATTATTTTTTTGACGGAAGCGGGAAATCTCCGCGATATTATCAGCAGATTGCCATTAACAGGACAGTTGAGGCCATTGCCAAAGGAAAAAATCGCATCCTGCTGGTCATGGCAACCGGTACCGGCAAAACCTATGCGGCATTTCAGATCATCCATCGGCTGTGGAAATCAAACACCAAAAAACGGATCCTGTTTTTAGTCGACCGGACCGCGCTCATTGATCAGCCCCGAAGAAATGATTTTAAACATTTTAAAGACAAGATGACCATCATCAAAAAGACCGTGATCACCAAACATGACGGTAAAGAGGTTCTGGTCTCAAACAAAAAACGCGGCATTGATTCGTCGGATAAGGCATATGAAATTTATCTGGGACTTTACCAGGGGCTGACCAACGCAAATGAAATGGAAGATGCGTATAAGGATTTCAGCCCTTCCTTTTTCGATCTGGTGGTTGTGGACGAGTGCCACCGGGGAAGTGCGGCCGACGACAGCGCCTGGCGTAAAATTCTGGAATATTTTTCCAGTGCCACGCATATCGGGCTGACCGCCACTCCTAAAGAAACAAAAGATGTTTCCAATATTGAGTATTTCGGCGATCCCATCTACACATATTCGCTGAAGCAGGGGATCAGTGACGGATTCCTTGCGCCCTATCGCGTGGTGCGCATCGGGATTGACATTGATCTGGAGGGCTGGCGGCCGCCTGCCGGATATCTTGACAAAAAAGGCGATCCCGTGGAAGACCGTATTTATAACCGATCGGATTTTGACAGAAACCTGGTGGTGGATGAAAGAAGACAGCTGGTGGCGCAAAAAATTACCGAGTTTTTAAAGGGTACGGACCGGTTTTCAAAAACCATTGTTTTCTGTCAGGACATTGAACATGCAAATGGGATGCGGACTGAACTGTCTAATACAAACAGCGACCTGGTAAAAGAAAATTACAAATATATAATGAAAATTACCGGTGATGATGAAGAAGGCAAACGGGAGCTGGACAATTTTACCGATCCCGAGCAGCGGTATCCGGTGATCGCCACGACCTCCAAACTCATGAACACCGGCATTGACGCCCAGACCTGCAAACTCATTGTTCTAGACAGCAACATTAAATCAATGACTGAATTTAAGCAGATTATCGGCCGTGGAACCCGTATTAATGAGGAATACGGTAAACGCTATTTCACGATTCTTGATTTCAGAAATGTAACGGACCTGTTTTCAGACCCGGATTTTGACGGTGATCCGGTTCGCATCAAACCGGTATCCCAGGACGCTGACATCAGCGGCATTGAAGCAGAAGAAGAAAATGCCGATATTCCCATCATAGATGAAGAAGACGGTGAAGAAATAACCGATTTTGAAGACCTGGCAGACGAGGCAAGTAATCCGACGGATTATTCCGAAGTTCCCGAAGCCCCGTTTAATGAACCGGGCATCAATGAAGAACCCCGTGAAAAAATATTTGTCAACGGCGTGGATGTCTCGGTTTTAAACACCCGGGAAATATATTTTGACAAGGACGGCAAACCCATTACCATGAGCTTAAAAGATTTTACACGGCAGCAGATTTTAAATGAATACGCAAGCCTTGATGATTTCTTACGCAAATGGAGCCACGCGGATAAAAAAGAAGCCATTATCGAAGAACTCATGGAACAGGGCATCCTGGTTGACAGTCTGCTCGAAGCAGTCAACCGGGAGTGCGACTTGTTTGATATCATATGTCATGTGGCATGGGATATGCCGCCTTTAACTCGAAAAGAACGGGCAAACAATGTAAAGAAACGCAACTATTTTGCAAAATACGGTGAAAGCGCCAGAAACGTCCTTGAATCCCTGCTGGACAAATACGCAGATGAAGGAATCCGGCAGATTGAAGATATCAATATATTAAAGGTCACCCCCTTTGACCGAATCGGATCACCCATCCAGATTATCAAGACGTTTGGTGAAAAATCGGATTACTTGAAGGCCGTTAATGAATTAGAAAATCAAATTTATTCTTTGGGAGCAGCTTAAACAGATGACCATCAACTTAAGCGGAATGATGAAAACCATCCGCAACATCATGCGGGAGGATACAGGATTAAATGGTGACGCCCAGCGGATCGAACAACTGGGCTGGATGATATTTTTAAAGGTCCTGTCAGACAAGGAAAAAGAGCTTGAACTGCTGGAAGATAACAATTATGTATCGCCCCTGCCCAAAGCCTATCACTGGGACCAGTGGGCCGGAGATGATGAGGGCATAACCGGTGATGAACTCCTTATGTTTGTTGATCAAAAACTGTTTCCGGATTTAAAAAACCTGGATGTCAGTACGGGCAACAAACGGGCTTTAATTATCCGGGGTGTGTTTGAAGGCAATCATAATTACATGAAATCCGGCATCAACCTTCGCCGCGTGTTAAACAAGCTCAATGAACTGGATTTTAATGTGGCGGAAGAGCGTTATCTGTTCGGCGATATTTATGAAGGGATTTTAAAGGAACTCCAAAGCGCCGGTAAAAGCGGAGAGTTTTATACGCCCCGGGCGGTTACGCAGTTTATCACCGACATGATAAACCCGCAGCTTGATGAAAAAATCCTTGATCCGGCGTGCGGCACCGGCGGGTTTCTCACCTGCACCATTGAGCATTTGAAAAAACAGATCACCCGGGCAGGTCAGCGGAAAAAGTTGCAGGAAAATGTACGCGGCTGGGAATACAAACCTTTGCCGTTTTTACTGGCAACCACCAACCTGATCCTCCATGATATTGAAATACCCAACCTGTCTTTTGACGATTCCTTAAGCCGTCCGTTGAGTGATTACAAAAACAAGGACAAGGTGGATGTCATCCTCACCAATCCGCCGTTTGGCGGTGTGGTGGCTAACGGGTATGAAAAAAATTTTTCCCAAAACTTCCGGACCAAGGAATCCGCCGACCTGTTTCTGATCTTAATGATCCGCCTGCTTAAAGACGGGGGCCGGGCAGGAATCGTGCTGCCGGACGGGTCCCTTACCGGCGAAGGGGTCAAGCAGCGGATTCGGGAGAAATGGTTGACCAGTTGCAACCTGCATACGATTGTTCGGCTGCCCAACTCGGTGTTTTCCCCCTATGCCACGGTTGCCACCAACCTGCTGTTTTTTGAAAAAGGTTCTCCCACCCAAGAGGTCTGGTATTATGAACATAAACTTCCGGAGGGCCAGAAATCCTACAGCAAAACAAAACCTATCAAAGTAGCGGAATTTGATCCCATAAAAAAATGGTGGAATAACAGACAGGAAAGTAATGTTGCCTGGAAAGTGCCCATTGAAGGAATCATCAAACGCGGCTGGGATTTAGATATTAAAAATCCCCATAAAAAAGAAGATGAAGTTATACATACCACAACAGAACTTCTTGATATGCTGCATGCGTCGTTTAAGAAAAGTGATGAGCTTCTGGGAAATTTGAAGAAGGAGCTTATCTAATGGAAAACCTGACCCAAAACGATTTTAAAGACGTTTTAAACAAGATAAAAAATGCCCGACAAAAAGCCTACGCCCAGGTAAATGCAACTCTTTTGCAGCTCTATTGGGATATTGGTAAATACATCTCGTTTAAAGTTCGGGAAGAAAAATGGGGCAAGGGGGTAGTGATCGAACTGGCAAATTTCATTAAAGATAATGCTCCCGAAATTAAAGGGTTTGCTGATAAAAACCTATGGAGAATGAAACAGTTTTTTGAAACTTATAGCGAAAACGAAAAACTCGCCACACTGTGGCGACAATTGAGCTGGAGTCATAACAGAGCGATTATGACACTCAAAAGTACGGAAGAAAGAGAATTTTACCTGCGACTTTGCGCCAGAGAAAAATACAGTGTCAGAGAACTGGAACGGCAAATAAACAGCTCCACGTTTGAACGTATGACGCTGGCTGATAAAAAACTGTCGCCTGTGGTAAGGGAGTTGCCGCAACATACGGACCATATATTTAAAGACAGTTATGTATTTGATTTTTTGGATCTGCCGTTATCACATAATGAAAAAGACCTGCAAAAAGCACTGGTCGCATCACTCAGGGAGTTTATTCTGGAAATCGGCAAGGGCTTTACCTTTATGGGCCAGGAATACAGAATACAGGTAGGCAATGATGATTTTTATATTGACCTGTTGTTTTTTCATCGGGACTTGCAGTGCCTGGTTGCCTTTGAATTGAAAGTGGATAAATTCAGACCAGCCCACTTGGGTCAACTGGAGTTTTACCTTGAAGCGCTGGATCGGGATGTAAAAAAACCAAATGAAGATCCGAGCATTGGGGTGCTGCTCTGTAGAGAAAAAAATGATGAAGTGGTTGAATATGCCTTGAGCAGAAGCATTAGCCCGGCCGTCATCAGCGAATACGAAACCAAACTCATCCCCAAAGAAGTTTTACGGGCCAAGCTCAACGAATTTTACGCGATTTTGGAGGGCGGGGATGA
>JAOZOL010000471.1 GCA_029933295.1 Desulfobacterales bacterium
GCTTCCATCTTTTTGCGTTCACTGATATCCCAAACCATTGACAAAATTGCGGGTTCGCCTTGATATTCAATTGGCACCCCTTTAACTTCAATATCAATGCGATTGCCGCCTGCCTGAATGAGCTGATGCTCAGCTATTGGATTCGATTCTCCAGATTGACGTATGCTTGCGATTCTATCCACCGCTAATTCATACTGTTTAATAGAGAAGAATTCTGACAACTGCCTGCCAACAAAATCGTCAATATCAGTTAAATTTAGGATCGCAAGCCCAGCCGGATTAGTAAATAAGAAAGTCCCATCCCGATGCACAAAGATACCATCTGGTGCTAGGTTGATGAGCGAACGGTACAGGTGTTCGCTTTCTTGCAACTGGGCTGTTTTTTCAGCAACGGCCGTTTCTAACTTCTCCTGATAACGCAATAGCTTTGCTTCCGCTTTCTTGCGTTTGGTAATATCAACATATGCCTGTTGGTAGGCAATACGGCCGTTATAAGTAATCGCTACTGTATATTGCTCTACCCAGACAATACGGCCGTCTTTATGATGAATACGGTATTCAATTTGTGCTGGTGCAGTCCCCTTATCAAAATCAGCGTTATCGGTAAACATCCGCTCCCGCTCTCTATCATCTGGATGAACCAATCCAAGATGTTCTTCTCGTGTCATTGCTTGAAAATCAGTCAATGAATAGCCGCATATTTCTTCCATGCGTTTATTGGAAAAGATGACGCGACCGTTTTGAAGGATGCGTAACCCTTGCAGGGAGTGGTTGACTAAATTGAGGTATGCTTCGTGAGAAGCCGTTTCGTTGGGCGTTTCTTGATTTGACATAGAGATTAATTGGTATCTTCTCAATATTTCGGGGAGACCTGACAGGTTTTTCAAAGATACTCGTGTAAAGCAAGAGGCCTTGATGAAACCTGTCAGGTCTTTACCCCAAGTTATTGAGATGTCACATTAATTGTTGTTTTCTGTTATGCTACATTCTAATCAGGATGTCGATTATATTGTGTGACTGTCAACTGTGCGAATGGTATTCACGCCATTGTAGGGTGTTGAGCATGACAAAACTAGGGGAGGCGATTTGTCCCAAAACCAAAAATGGTTCGCTCTTGAAAGAGTAAACCATTTTTGATCGGGGGTAAACGGCCGTTTGCCCCACAATAACAACAAATGAAAGAAGGAACGAATGGATTCAGATCGATAATTTGTTCCTTTCTTCCTTCGCTGTACTCCCTGTCGTTTCCACCCAAAATCAAAAAAGGCTTCACTCTTTTCAGGGAAAAGTGATTCTGTCCCTATGCAACCGCAAAGTCAGTAAATTGGCGTACATCTGGGGGATTGAAGGCCAATACAATATCTTGATTAGGGATACCTTCCTGCAATAATTTGGAAGCAATTCCCTCTTCTGTCCAATCATCTTCAATCCAGAATTTGTTATCACGCAAGCGGACATAAGCAAAAACATCATGGACACGTTTATCAGATGACCAGCCCACGTTATAAATCATGTAATTATCGTGGCGTTCATCTAAAAGCAACTCCGTTTCAGATTTGCGGGTGCTATTCTCATTCCAGAATTCGGCTTGTTGAGAAAATATCTTTTTAATTAAGGTTCGATACTCTGCTATGCGATCCATTGTTTAATCTCCTCATTTGCTAAATTGACAACAATTAATGACATTTGATTCCGTTTACGAGCAAATTGAATACTTTCCCGTGTAAAAAGCTCATCAAAAACTTTTTCGCTAACCGCCAAATAGAGTTTCCGCTCAGGGTCTACAAGTTCAAGATATGTCAGGTAGAGCATATATTGCCCTAACGCCAATTTGAAATCTTGAATGGCCGAGTGTCCAATGAAACTTTTGATTTCGACTGCAATTTTCTCGCTATCTTTCTGGGCTGCAAATGCGCGTTCAGCACCTAAATCAGCGGATAATCTAAGGTCTTTGTATTCGATATGGTATGGGTCATCTGTAATTTCCCACCCATCCTTAACCAGTGCATTTTTTACGGAGTTGTG
>JAOZOL010000472.1 GCA_029933295.1 Desulfobacterales bacterium
GAGACACATGGGTGGTGCCATCTTTAATAATTTTAGGCACACGGCCGTATTGAATCAGATAAGATATATTGGATGGTGATACTTGCTTTTGTAAATGTGTGGTTGCCCATGTACTGGCTTGCGTAACTGTTAATAATTTTTGTTGCATTAATTTACCTCATTTGATTTGATGAACGTATCTTCCCAATAAATCATGGACAAGACCTGACAGATATTACCTTATCCGTCAGGTTTCAATGATGCCTCTTGTTTTACACGAGTGTCGTAGAAAAACCTGTCAGGTTACCCCGAAATATTGAGAAGATACTGATGAACGTCATAAGTTGTCACAGAATTTTATCCAACTCATCGCAAGCATGAACAAGTGACGATGGTGCATTCGGTGGAAGCCCTGTTTTGCATATCGTATTGATGTATGAATCTATTTCATGTTTGCAACTGCTAGGCTTTTTCGACTTTGGATAAGCGACCGTTTCATCTACATTGAGCGTATCAGCATATTCAATCCATGTTTCGATATTGCGCTTTGGCACAAAAATACCAATTTTTTCATCTAACTTTATGCTTTCAAGCCCAGCCGATGTAAGCTCTTTGTCAATTTGGTTTAGGCGTTCCTGTACACTCATTTTATCTGCATCGATCATAGCAATAAGCGTATTTCCCCCTTTTCCATAACTTCTTTGACGACGGTGTAATTTGATTTCCTGAATCAGCTGTTGACGAACGAACTGCTCGCCAGCCCCTCTACCAGAAGGATTGTGTTTGACACGGATTTTCCTTTGATTAAATCCGCGCTTGATTAAATAGCGTCTGGCAAATGTGCTTTGCTGTAAATCTTCGCACACAATGAGTAAATTGATTTTACGTCTACTCATGCAGCCACCCCCGTGCGACCAGTTCTGCAATATCGAAGTTGTTTTCATCGGAAACGGCCGTTACGCGCACAGGTGCATCTTGCTTACGCTCAAACCACAAGCCAACAGAGCCAGCAAGATAATTGATATACTCTGGATGGTGTGAAATGATGATCGACTGTAACTCTCCATCAGTGCAAAAATCATATAAAGTAGAAAGCCATGGTTGAATTTCTGGCAGAGAGACGAAATTCCCTGGTTCATCAATGAACAACGTATATTCGTGATTGCGGGCAAAATAAATAAGCGCGTACAGTATGATTAAAACCCGTTGTCCATCTGATAATTCATGGAACTGATAGGATGAATTACCAATTTGAACCTTTAGTAGTTGGCGATCCTTGCCTGATTTTTCAAACTCAAAATACTTAAATCCATCAATTACTTCTTGCAATGCATTTGTAATTTGAAAAATTTTCCCCTGATTTTGTGAAACTTGTCGATACCAATCTACAAAATTACGACTGTACTTATCTAAGAATGCACTTTCTTCTCCACTTTCGTGCCTTATCTGCATAGGGTCAATTCGAACAATGATAAATTTATTTAATCGTTCTTTGAACCATATTATTTTAGGATTACTGCGACGGTCAGGTAAAGCTGTAATCACTGAGTTATCTGAGCGAGATGGGTATTTGGTATCTGTTGAGCCATCATCCAGATAAAGTTGTACTTCATCATCAATGAAGTCAATTAAAATGTTTTTATCAAATGAAAGACTCTCCTGGTAAATGCGTGATGGTTGGGAGGTCTCATGTATAAGTTCTAATTTATAATTATATGTACCGCCGTTACCCTCTAGCTCAAGTTCAAATCGTTGTTTATTTGTTTTCTGCCATCGTGTTAAATTTCTCGCAGGGAAGAATGTAGAAACTTTGCCCCCACGGCTTACTAAACTTTGAAGTTTTAACAAGACTTCAAAAACAGTTGATTTTCCTGCCCCATTATCGCCCAGCAATAAGTTGATAGAATCAAACTTAACGTCTAAATTGACACAGCATTTATAATTATCAATATATATTCGCTTAAGCATTTTGTTTTTTCTCCGTATTTTGTATAAACGCCCCAACCTTCTCCACAGCATCCTGCCCTTCGGGGAGGATGGCCGCC
>JAOZOL010000473.1 GCA_029933295.1 Desulfobacterales bacterium
AAATTCAAGCACCCACATAATTACAAGCGAGATAATCCATAAAATAAATCCATATTTTACAAAATCAAAAGGAGATATCATTCTTTTGCCGGTGTCAGGATAAACACCCAGGCCGTAAACAATGGCGTTGTTCGGGGTGCCGACAATCAGAAAATGCGCAAACGAAGTGGAAAATGCCGTGGCAAGACCGATGGCCCACGGCTCTCCGGCGGTACCGCTCATTATGCCCATGGGTATTGCGATGGGCCCGAGAAGCGCTGTTGTCCCCGCATCCGACATAAAATTGGTCATAAGGCCTGAAAAAGAACTCATTCCAATCCACAGACCGATACCCTTTCCCAAATCAAACCGGGTCAGGCTTTCAAGAAAAATATTTGCAAGCCACAAAGCCGCGCCAGACTCTTTTAAAAGGGCCCCGAGGGTCAGGGCACCACAATACATAAACCATGCATCCCACGATATTCCTCCAAGAATTTTTTTCCAGTCTGACACCTTAAAGACAACGGGAATAATTAACGCAAGCAGGGCCGGACCGCCAAGACCCAGGCTGTGCCCTCCAAATATCCAGAGAAGGAGGATGACGACCATCATGCCGAGAGCGACTTTTTCGTTATATTTCATTTTCCCCATTTTTTTTGTCTCTTCTTTTATGGCAACCAGACCCGGGGTGAGATCCTTTGTTTTTGTTTTTCTGAAAACAAACAAACAATATAATGCGACAGAAAGGCCCAGAACCGGCGTTAAAGGAAGTCCATACTGCATCCACTGGCCAAAACTCATGGGCACATTATAATCACTCCAAAACCCCATCATAATGACATTTCTGCCGCCGGCTGAAGGCGATCCAACACCGCCGACATTAAGCGCAAAGCACAGAGAAAGCATAAGCAATTTAGCAAGCTGCGGATCATGCTGGATTGTCCCGTCCCCCTTATTTCCGACGGAAACTGATCCCATATATATCGCGGCCATGACAGGTGCCATAAACGCCGCCATTGCATGGGCGGATATAAATGATCCCAGCACGGACATGGAAACGCATAAGACGATGATGGGTAGGGCAAATCCTTTTGTCCAACCCAGTATCCATGTGGCAAGTCTTTTGTGGAGGCCCACATCAATAACCGTCACCCCCATTGCGAGCACGCCCAGTAAAAACAGCGGCGCATCACCGGCAAAGGTTTGCCCGATCATTTTTGACGGCAGAAGCTGAAAAAAATAGGCCATTGTGGGCATCAGAATACCCACAAGGCCTATGGGAAGCGCTTCTGTGGCAAAGTATACAATCGCCATGGGAATCATTGCCAGTACAAGCTTCATTTTCCATGCCGCCATATGCATATCGGAAGCGATATGCCAGTTAATCATTTTTTCTCCGATTCCCTTTTGCTTCATCAAATCGATCATGCTTTGAGGAACCGGGAGAAGAAAAGCGATGATAATAAAAAGCCCCGCCCCCACAGCAAGCCATAAAAGCTTGTTGGCAAGCAGCTCATTCATTTTTTTCTGGTCTCTTCCTGTACTGCTGTGTTCCATCTTTCGACCTCCATTAAATCTCACACGATTTTATCTTTTCGCAGAGTAGATTAAATACGTCCGTAAGTCGTAAAATACCCACAATAGCTTCACCTTCGGTAACCAGAAGAGACTGGTGATGCCCGACAATTAAGGCATGCACCGCTTCCCCAAACGTTGCGTCCGCGTCTACCATTTCGCCGTCTGTTGGCTGATACATGATATCCTTCACCTTTTTCCCGGCGATTCTGTTACAGATGCTATTTAAATTATCATTAAACAGTTTGTGCTGTTCCATCATGGACTTCATAAATTCATGGCTAAATCCGGATATGGAAATTGATCGCATATCCCCTAATTCATCGTATTTAGGCTCAAGGGATTTTATCAAATCCCATTGACTCACCTTGCCGATGATCTGTTTTTTTCTATTACAAACAAGGATCGCTCTATGACGGTATCGATCCTTATCAAATGCCGCCTGTGCTTTTTCTAATGCTGTTACTGCG
>JAOZOL010000474.1 GCA_029933295.1 Desulfobacterales bacterium
GTTTTCCGCTCATATCCGGCACTCCGTGCGGCTTTTTTCGTTGTGGAGCTGGAGGCTCCCGAACTAATACCTTAACACCCTGTATATAAGATGTACAGAAATCAGAAAACACAAAGTCCACCGATTTGCACACCAAATCTACTGCATTATATTACTTTTCTATGAACGCTTTTGCTTAATAAAGGTACAAAAATAATCCTTTCGTTTGAATAAAAAAGTGCCTTTTTTTAATCGTGTAACTTTTTATCAACATGTTAATAATTGATGGAAATCTGACGCATTCACCTCCATATTCATAATTATTTTTGCAGAAACATTTTCATTTGAGTTATGAATTATCTGATATCGAATGGAGGCTGCACCCGCGACAGCTTAAAATGGAGTTTGCCAAATTCCTGGATGGGAGAATATTGGGCAGCCCTGTCCTGAACGATAATTTTAAGAAATATAAGAACCTCGACCTGGCCATTAAGGTCACCACCTACCGCTCCATTACAGCCGATTACAAAGACTTTTTCATCAAAGAGCTGCATCGCATCAAAACCGCCATCAACAACCATAAGATTGAAGATGAGGACGCCTTTTTCAAAAGGTACATAAACACCAACTACAGGGGATTATTAAAGCTCTACGACGAAGCCCAGGCTGCCAAGCCCCCCAGGGCATCTTTCCGGTCTGCCGGTTTTAAGAACAGCTACAAGCGGCGTACTACCGCAAGAATCAACTATCTCCTTCAAAAAGAGATTATTATCCCTCTGAAAAGTTTTATCGAATCCGACTTCGCTGATGATCTTGCCCTTAACAACACCAACAGCACACAAGACAGAATCTCTTTTTTCAATACTGACAGCACACGGCAGAAAATGATCTGGCGAGGCAACATCAACAAGCTGGCAACAATCTTCTATGATCTGACCAACACCGAGCTGCACGAAGGCAAACCAATCCTGACTGCCTCTCCACAGGAAATAACCAACTTCCTGCTCAACAACTTCCTCGACAAAGACGGAAACAACCTCAGCCGTGATACCATTTCCACTATCCTCCGCCCCGGCCGTGCCGACAAACGATCCCCTGAGCACAAAAAATACAACTTCCCCCCTTCCGAAAAATAGTCCCGCGGTACCATTTCGGGACTTTCGGACTTTTCTCCTCTGCTTAATCTTGCACCGTTAATCTTTTTTATTCACTTAAATTTTAAAATCATGCAAGTTATTACAATGACAACCGAGGCCTATCAGCACCTCATCGACAAGATCGATGCAATTGCCGGAAGCATCAACCACAAACAAAACCAAAACCCCTTAACCGACAAATGGCTCGACATCCAGGAGGTATGCCTGCTGCTCAAAATTTCAAAGCGTACACTCCAGTCCTACCGCGACAACGGTATCCTCCCTTTCAGCCAGGTCAGCGGAAAAATCTATTTCAAGGCTTCCGATATTGAAGAACACCTCGAAAATCATTACAGGCCAACCCGCAGGAGATAATTTCAATGGAAAAAGAAAAGAACAAACCGCAGGGAAAAATCTCCCTCGCTGATCTTCAGGCAGATGCACAAAAACACAAGGCTGTGTTCGAAAATATAAGCCGTCCCATTTTTGGGACGGGACAAAATCCGGATATCAGGTTCTCCCCGGAAATTTTCGATCAGCTTCCCTGGATCCTTCATTCGGGTTGCGCCAAACTCGTTGACCCTATTGAAAAGGAATCTTTCCTCTTTGCCGCCCTGGGTGTCATCAGTGGCCTTTTACCAAATGTACAGGGCTTCTACGACACCCGGAATTATGGAACCAACATCTTTTGCTACATACTGGGAAAGTACGGTATCGGAAAGGGTGCCATCCAGCTGGCAAAAAAACTCGGCATTAAAATTCACACGGTGAGAAAAGAAGCCTACGAGGAAGCAATGAAGGAATATAACAAGGAACTGCTGCAATATAAAAAGGACATGAAGGCCTACCTGAACGACAAATCCGACAACACGCCCGAACCCGAAGAACCTGATCCGCCTCCCC
>JAOZOL010000475.1 GCA_029933295.1 Desulfobacterales bacterium
ATCGAACGCTTGCCGGAGATTCAGCGGGAGATTATTTGTAGCCGGTGATTTTTTTAAATAGTTAGTGCCTGCATTCCTTCAAAACAGCGTGTATAATCATCGTAGAAGATAATATCCCATGAATATTGTTTCATTTATTTTTTTATTTCGGTGAAACGTTGTTAATGGAAGATTTCAGGTCAAATAATTGAGGCAGAATATGAGGACTTTCTTTTATTTCCACAAGCGGTTGAAGCTGTTTTTTAATATATTGCATGTCAAGTGCATCTTTTTGACGACATAATATCCCTTCTATATCGGCCCAGTCTTTTTTCCGGTCCGCGAATGCTTTGTAGACAACCAGATCTTCAGCTGAACAAGTGCACAGTGTTATAGATTCCAAAAATGGAAAATCCGTTGCGCGGTCTACGGCATTTTTTTCAAACGGCAAACCGGCAAGTGCGATATCGATAGGAATATTTTCTTTAGACTTCAGGAGTAGAACCCGGTTACGCAATGCAAAGGCTTCGGCGTTTTCAATGCGTGACAGATATTTTCGGCAAAGAATATCAATAAAATATGCTTCATTTTTAAATCCGGTCAGCAGTGAAATATCCACATCAAGCGTCAGGCGGGGTTCGCCCCAGCGTTGAAGGGCGATGCCACCGATAAAACAGAAACGCCAATTTTCCTTAACAAATAATTTTTGTATTTCAGAAGCAAGGTAAAATAATCGCTTCATCGGTTTAACTTCGAGAACCAGGCCTGTTGTTCCACAAGACCCGACATGCGCCGTGGGGGGGTATGAAGAAGAGCTGACTCAAATGCATCATCCAGCGCTTCAATCGCCTGGCGGCAATTCGCATTAAGAATTCTGTCGCGCCTTTGTTTTTCCATTATGGCACCAGCGGCCTTCCATTGTTCAATGCGTTTTCGAATATCTTTTTTATTTGTGTTCATTTCACAGTATGTTGATACATGAAGATTTTGTTTGTCCAGCATATTTTTAATTATACATAACGAACTGATCTTTTTCAATGGAAAAACACATTATGGCAGAATGAAAAAATCTTACAGGAAATAGGGTCGGGCCGAAAGCGCCGATTAAAACCGGTAAAAGATAGAGAATGAAAGAGTCTTATGGTGGAAGATTTAGCAAATCACATCAGCCTTGAGTCATGCGGCAATTGCGCGGGAATCGTTAATACAGGCCGATTCTCACTTCTGATTTTTTACACTTTTGTCACTTTTAACTGTACAGTTGTTTATAAAACAGGCCGGATGCTGCGGGGAACCAGCATTGGGATCTTCTGCTGGTAATCCCGGTAGGCATCGCCGAAGGTCGCAACAAGGTCCCGCTCCTCGAAGCGCGCGCCGATGATGACCCAAAGGGTCCACAAGATGTTAAAGACCAGCCTGTCCACGGTTATATCCGGGCATGACCAGATCATGACAATGGTGAACAGGTAAAGCGGATGCCTTACGTACCGGTAGGGCCCGCGGATGGACAATTGTCCAGGCGCAGGTGCTTTGGTGCGCAGACGATTGACGATTGGGGTCAGTCCCATGGGATCAAACGGCTGCAGGGAAGACGCGCCCCAGGCGAAACCGGCAATGGTCAGAAAATATAAACCCCGTAAAAGCCAGCGCATCGTCCCATGAACGGAAAAAAGAATGCCCGGCGTTTTCTGCCAGAAAATTAAAACCATCAATAATACCATGCCGGAAGCAATGGTAAACACTGCCCCGTGAAATTCTTTATCAAGCGACCGCTCCAGCCATCGGCGGAATCTATTGCGCATCATACCGCTGTGCTGGGCAAAAAACACAGCAGACAGCAATGCATCAAAAAAAAGGCTGGCGGCAGTGCCAGTCCCGAGATGAATCAGCTCGAAAGAACCGTAAAACAGAAACAGCCCAAGCATTAATAATGACACTTGCGCAATCAACCCTGAAATCAGGATGATAGCATATCCGGTGATTTTTTTCAGCAAATTCGTCTATCCTTCTTTTACCATTTTATACCCTT
>JAOZOL010000476.1 GCA_029933295.1 Desulfobacterales bacterium
TAATCACTAATCAAGGTTTGACCCCAGCTCTTCCCCCCGCCCTTTCAGCCATTCGGGGAAATCATACCATGGAATAGCAATATTGTTGCCGGGAAGTTGAATTTTTCTTTGTGTTCGACAAACCAAAACGCCTGTATCTGACACATCACTGCCGGCAAGCTTTTTAAATCGATCCAAAGATTCGACATGACCCCGTGAAGGCGTTGACGTAAGCTTTATTTCAACCGGCCAGAGTTTTCCATTCGCGGAAAGAATCAAGTCCACTTCAAGCCCGCCTCTGGATCGCCAGAAATAAGCAGCCGGGCGTTTACCGGCATTATAAAACGTTTTCCAAACCTCACTAATGATCAATCCCTCAAAAAGCGCCCCACCCATATTACCTTTTATGGCAGCTTCCGCCGATGGTTGTCGGGTAATATAACATACAAACGAGGGATCGCTGAAATAAAATTTAGGGGTCTTAATAACTCGTTTACCGTAATTTTTAAAAAAAGGCGGCAGCAAAATTGAAAGATAACTTGCTTCAAGTAGCTTCGTCCATGATTTTATTGTCGGTTGACTGACACCACAGTCCCTGGCTAAATCTGCGGGATGAAATTCCTGAGAATGGAATGCGGCACAAAGGTTAATAAACATCTCAAAAGACCGGATATCACGAATCGAACCAATCTGCCGCACATCCCGCTCAAGATAGGTCTGCAAATATGACTTGATCCACATATCACGTTTTTGAGGATAACACACCGGCTCTGGATAAAACCCTGTCCATGCAATATCCGCTATCTGTTTTTTATGAACATCTGCTTCGTTAAAATTAAACGGGCATAATTCTATAACGGCAATTCTTCCGGCAAGGGTTTCATTTATATTTCCCATCAAATGAAATTGTTGGGAACCGGTCATGATCCATATCCCCGGCTGTTTCCGCCGGTCGATTCTTATTTTAATATATTGCAGAATCTCAGGGATATATTGAATTTCATCAAGGATAACCGGTTTTCCCTTAAATTGATCCAGAAATCCATTGGGATCAGATAAGGCAAAATCACGGTTGAGTGGATCATCAAAGGTGATATACGGAACATTTTTCATTTCATGCTTCAAAAATGTTGATTTCCCGGATTGTCTCGGTCCGGTAATCAGAACAGCCGCAAACTGGTCGCGGCAGAAATGAAAGATCTTTTTCAGTTCTCTTTGAATATACATTTTATACTTATGAGCCAAATTAAATTAGAATTTTAATTTAGCCATGGCATACACCCGAAAGCCTGTCAATAGACAATACAAAATCCCAGTTTCATGGGGGCCCCAATTACCTGAGCACGTCAACTGAATACTGGCTGAACCTGCTGTCATGAGTAACAACAGGCAGGCGATTTAAAATGGCGGTAGCGATAATGATTCTGTCGGCCGGATCTTTGTGAATATGCGGCAGGGAGGCTGAGAATAATGCTATTTTACCGGTTACCGGTATTTCAACAAGATCGTGGATTGAAAGGACTTTGCTATACCATTTTTCTGCATCCATGGGCAATTCAAGTTTTTTTATTGCAACTTTGCACCCGACTTCCAATGCTGTTGCTGCACTTACATAAACAATATCAGCTTTTTCAATTAATTTCAGCGTGTCTTCTGAAATCTTGCCTCCTCCGTTTACAAGCCAGATCAATCCACAAGTATCAAGCATTATTGCAGGCATTCAAAATCTCCGCTCATGTCATCGTCAAAAAGCTCCCCGTTTATACCAATATGCAGTTCGGGAGAGCCTTTTAAACGATTCTTAGCCTTATGCGCGACTATTTCAGCAACTGGTTTTCCATTACGGCATATTAGATAGGATGTGTTTTTTGTTTCAATATCGGATATAAGCTTGGAAAGTTTATTTTTAGCATCAAAAATATTTATCACTTCCATCCAACACCTCTCTTTGATCAAATGTTATTTGACAATATCAAATATTAGCTTAGCTAACTTAGCCATATTCGTCAACTCATTTTTCGGGTGCTG
>JAOZOL010000477.1 GCA_029933295.1 Desulfobacterales bacterium
TTGCAAATGAGTTATTTGGAAGCTGATATTAAATCAATGATTACGCAAACAACATCCGCTTTGGTCAATATTTCAAAAACTTCCGCCGGCGTATGCATGGTCCGCTTATCCGGCAGACTGGATGTTGGTACTGCAGCAGAAAGCTTAAAAAACATCACGAACAGACTGAAACAAAACTCATTTACTAATCTGGTAATCGATCTTGAAAAAATAGATGAAATCGATGATTATGGCGCACTGGTTCTTGATGAATTAAAAAAAACGCTCAATATCCATTCAACCCGTTTTAGCATTATCAACGCCCCTGAAAAGTTCAATAAAACCCTTTCACTTGTGGCACAGGACGCAGATAACCCGTGCGTACTTATTTCGCGAAGAGCAAATCTGAGTCCCATTATTCAACTGGGCGAATCAACGATCACAATTTTAACCGGTCTGAAATTTTTTGTATCATTTATAGGCTCAATTGTTTTTGCAATTTTCCGAATCATAAAAAGACCAAAAGCACTGCGGCTTGATGACGTTGTCCTGCACATGAAGACAACAGGTGTTGATGCCCTGCCGGTTGTCGGATTAATCAGTTTTTTACTCGGACTGATTATGGCTTTTATGTCATCCCTGCAACTCCAAAAATTTGGCGCTAATCTCTATGTTGCATCACTTGTCTCTTTGGCAATGGTTTCCGAACTCGGCCCGATAATGACGGCAATAATAGTAGCCGGCCGATCCGGTTCAGCATATGCTGCTGAAATCAGCACCATGAAAATTTCCGAGGAAGTTGACGCACTGGTGACCATGGGATTTGATCCCACCCTGTTTCTTGCAATTCCACGAATTGCCGCCGCAGTCCTTGTTGTTCCGATACTGACCGAATTTGCAAATCTGTTTGCCATATCCGGTGGGCTCTTGATAGGTATAACCATGCTTGACCTGTCAGCCACATCGTATATCAGCCAGACAATAAAAACATTAACGTTGTTTGAATTGATGTGGGGTTTGTCCAAATCATTTGTGTTTGCCGTTATAATCGCAGGAGTTGGTTGCCTGCGTGGATTTCAGGCAAAAGGAGGCGCCTCTTCGGTGGGGCATGCTGCGACATCCGCCGTGGTGACAAGCATATTTTTGATCGTTCTTTTTGATTCATTATTTGCGGTTATCAGAAGTTATTGGGGATAATAAGGCTTTATGACACCAAACGCCATGGTCAGTGTGAACAGCGTCACCGTCAGATATGATGATGACCTGATCTTAGACGGTATCTCTTTTGACGTTTTTCGAAAAGAAATCCTGGTTGTTTTAGGGGAAAGCGGCAGCGGCAAAAGTACACTGTTAAGGCATATGGTGGGCCTTGAAAATCCGGAGTCCGGGCAGGTGATAATCGACGGCATCGATATCAGCGCATGTTCGGAAAATGAATTTTCCATCGCGTTAAAAAAAACAGGGGTATTATTTCAAAGCAGCGCATTAATCAGTTCAATGACCATCGGTGAAAATGTCGCTTTGCCCATTGCTGAGTTCACAAATCTTTCAAAAAAAATAATCACACGCATGGTGAGAATAAAACTCTCCCTGGTGGGCCTGGAATGCTATGAAAACCATTTACCGTCTGAAATATCCGGGGGCATGAAAAAAAGAGCCGGTCTGGCAAGGGCCCTTGCCTTAAATCCTGAAATTCTTTTTTTAGATGAGCCCTCTTCCGGCCTTGATCCGGTCACAGCAGCTGAAATCGATAACCTGATCCTTGATATCAACAAACAGCTTGGCACAACCATGATCATTGTTACACATGAACTGGCAAGTATTTTTGCCGTTGCGCAACGGGTCATTATGCTGGATAAATCCACAAAAAAAATAATCGCCGAAGGAACGCCGCAACAACTCAAAGAGAATAGCGACAATTTATTGGTATACAATTTTTTCAATCGCATAGCCGGTACCTGAATTAAACACCATTGCATTACCTGAATTTTGCATGAAAATTGATAAGTTATTTTTCTCATACAGTG
>JAOZOL010000103.1 GCA_029933295.1 Desulfobacterales bacterium
GATTCCGACTCGACCTGGTTGACTTTGCAGCCAAGGGTTATAACGGAAACCTTTATTTTGTTTTTATTTTGTCTGTCCACAAACCCGGCCGGCTCGGTTTTACTCAAAAAGGGTTTCAGATATTGGCTGGATCTTCATCGCCCGGGTGAGACATGTACGAATACAGAGTTCGCAGACACTGCATTTTTTTTTATCAAATATCACAAACATTTCAGGACGCTTTATTGCCAGGGCGTGAGTGGGGCATACCGCAGTGCAGGCACCGCAATGGATACATTTTTTTTCGTCACGGGTTACTTCCTGGGACGCATTTTTTACGATCACTCCCTGATCTTTAAGATATTGAACGCCGCTTTTAAAATTTTTTTTAGACCCTGACAGCTCAAGTACCATGATTCCTTCACGTCTGGGAAGTATGGTTGCTTTATGTATATTAAAAGAAAGATCATAATACCTGGTCAAATTACTAACCACCGGTTTTTCAACCTCTTTGCCGGAAAAGTGAAGAATAAGAAGTTTTGAATACAAATCAACCTCCTCAAATTTACAAATGTATTATTTTTTTTAAAAAAATTAGAGCCATTAACAAGAACACTTGCTAATGGCTCTAATTTTAAAAATTGTTTTTTTACCAATTAAAACATATAACCAAGCGTTAATTCCGCAATCGGGATTATTTCTTTGTCATCTTGTTTGTCATGATCAATACCATTTTTATCAGTCCATTTATCCCTCTCCCAGTCAACAACACCGACACCCAGCCCGATACGTGCGTTTAATTTTTCATTGATGTTTAACCGGTATCCCAGCAACACTCCGAGTATCACACCATCTTCATCGCCACTTCTATGGTCTTCCTCATAATAAGCAGCAGCAACTGAAAAAAACGGTGTATTTCCGTTTGCATGCAAATAGTATGATAATCCTCCGCCGAACCCGGAATCATTTCCTAAAATTTGACAGGAAATATGGGAAAACTGAACTTCAATCCCCCCCCCAAATTCAGCACCGTCATCACTGGCGACCAATCCAAGCCTTGGACCTATATGGAATTTTTTTTCCTTGGCAACTTCTTCGATTTGCGGTTCTTCTTCTGTTGTTTGTTCCGGGACTATTTCAGATTCAACTGTTTCTTTTTTTACCTGCGCTGCAGGCGCAGTTGTCGCTTCATGCGCTTCCGGTATTGAAAGAATTCCAAGAAGTGACTTAATGTTTGCTTCAGGCGCTTTTTCGGCAAAGTCTTCTTTTGAACCTTCATAGTCGGTACCTGCAACATTAACCACTTCACCTGTTTTAATATTAAGCAGCGTGGTATCTAATGACGAAAGAGAACCGATATGACCGACAATCCCATGAATGACGTAATCAACGTTTACGAGTCTGCCGGCTTCGATGGCACATTCATTGTTTTTACAGGTTTCAACGATTTTCCAATATTTTTCATCGGTAATCCGTTGGGTGAGCTCTGTGCGGTCAATCACATCATAGATATCTAACCTGTCCAGTAATTGTGCAAATTTATTTGTAATATATCTGCCTTCCAATTGCTCGGATGACGCTTCGTCCGGATAAAATATTAAAACCAGGCAGGTCGGTTTTTCATTGCAATAAGCCGGTATGGCAAGAGCCAGCAATAAGTATATTAAAACAAAAATGAATATTAATTTTTTACATTTCATTTTTTTACTTTCCCCCTTAATTTAATCTGTATACGTTTTGCTGTTCATTGGAAAAATAATATTACAGGTCTTTAAGTATAATAATTAGATATAATAACAATGAGTTGAACGCTTCTTTTTTACTCTACCATTGTTTAGATTAAATTACAATAAAAATATAATGATTGGGAAAAGAGCATGTGCGGCTGGTTAACAAGAGGGAAGTATTATTGTTTTATGAATTATTCAATAATACAAGTGTTAACTTAAGTGCATTTAACAGCAGGGGGTGAATTATACAACAGGCTACCGGGCCGGATTTTCCTTAATCAACATGGTTGCCGGGTCTAAAAAAAGATTTCGGTGATTGTTGATATCTTTAACCCGGGTAAACCATTTTATTTGGATTTGTTCCTTTTCAGGAACTAATTGTATGATAATGTTAAACAAATCGCTGAGTTGACCATAAATTTGTTCCATCATTTCATTGTTGTCTGACATTTGATGTCGATGCATTCGCACTGAAAACCAGGTTGTTAAATCATGTGATTTTGCAAATTTTTTAAAATCATCAAGCTCAGTTAATATGGATTCATCAAACGAAAGCCCGTCAATGATGACCAGGTGCGGGACAAATATGTTTTGGGTTTTAAGTTCTTCAATTCGTGTTTTTAATTTTGAAAAATCAAAACTTTCGGTTTCAAATGTCATAATAAAGCGATGGCTTACCAGGTGTTCCCATAATTGTTTAGATTGTTTTGTCTCAAACTGGCGCGTGAGATGAGAAAATATTTCCTGATACCATAAGTTGATTTTATCGACTGGATTCTGAATGCTGATATGGAGCACTTTTTTTTCTTTGATAAGACTGCTGATGGCAATTTGCACCAGAAAAGACGTTTTTCCGACACCCGCACGGGAAGCAACTGCACCAAAGCAGCCATTGATTATTTCATTGTTTGTTTCTTGTACCAAAAATTTCAACGGATCACTTAAAATCAGTTTTTTTTTCAACATTTAAAATATCCCAATAAAGAAAAAATTTAAATAGTTTAATAAAATTAAATAATTGTAAATACCATGAAAAATTAATCAAGTCCCGGTTTTTATTTTTTTTTCAATTTCCTCAAGCACAGACTTAGGGACCTGTTTATAACTGGAAAATTCCATTGTAAATTGCGCTTTGCCCTGGGTCATTGATCTGATAATTGTTGAATATCCGAACATTTCAGCCAGCGGCACCTGGGCTTCAATCGCGGTAATCTGTCCCATATCATGTGAACCGATTATCATGCCGCGACGTTGATTTAAAGATCCCATTACATTACCCTGAAATTCATCAGGTGTCTCAACTACGACTTTCATGATGGGTTCATGGAGAACCGGTTGGGCTTTAAAGTAGGCCTGAAGAAAGGCTCCACGTGCAGCCGCCTGAAAAGCCATTTCAGAAGAATCGACGGAATGGGACGCACCATCATTTATAGTAATTTTAATACCGGTTACAGGATATTTCATAAAGGGGCCTTTTGACAGGCATGATAAAAACCCTTTTTCGCATGCAGATATATATTGTGTGGGAATGGCCCCGCCGGTTACTTTATTTTCAAATACAAAATTGTCATCTGAAATCGGTTCCATAAACCCTGCAATACGTCCGAATTGTCCGGCCCCTCCCGTCTGTTTTTTATGAATATAATCAAATTCAGTTAATCGGGTAATAGTCTCCCTGTAGGCAACACTCGGTTCTCCGGTTACGATTTCCGTTTTATACTCACGTCTCATACGTTCAACATAGACTTCAAGGTGGAGTTCGCCCATACCTGAAATAATGGTTTCTCCGGTTTCATTGCTGACAAATGTGGTAAATGTGGGGTCTTCTTTTGTAAATCTGTTTAGGGCTTTTGCCATATTAGATTCAGATGCATTGTCTTTTGGTTTGATTGAAAGGGATATTACAGGGTCGGGAATGTGCATTGAGGTCATTGATAGATTTAATCCAGGAGAAACAAAAGTGTCACCTGAAACACAGTCGACGCCAAACAGCGCCCCAATATAGCCCGCTTCAATTTTTTCAACATCTTCCATCTGGTCTGCATGCATTTGAACAATTCTGCCGATTTTAATTTTTTTACCGGTGCGCACGTTAATGCATGAATCCCCTTTCATTAATTTTCCCTGGTAAACCCGGATGTATGTCAATTGACCATACTGACCATCTTCAAGTTTAAATGCAAGGGCCACAAGCGGATCTTCTTTTTTACCGGTGAGGGTAAAAGGTGCTTCATTGTCGTCTATATTTAATGCTACATTGTCAACTTCCATGGGGGATGGTAAAAACTGGGTTGCAGCGTCCAATATTAGCTGAATTCCTTTGTTTTTGTACGCAGAGCCCATAACGACCGGTGTCAGTTCCCGCTTGAGGGTTCCCTGGCGGATTGCGTCTAAAAGAAGTTGATCCGGTATTTCGACTTCTTCTATGGCCGCTTCCGTCAGTTCATCTGAAAAAATAGAAGCGGCATCGACAAGTTCTTCACGTTTTTCAATGGCTGTTTCCAGCAAAGAATTCGGAATTTCATCGGTTCGAATTATATCGCCGAATTCTCCATCAAAATAAATTGCTTTCATTGAGATTAGGTCAATGATTCCATCCAAATCAGCTTCAAGGCCAATGGGAATTTGAATGGCAACTGCGTTATGGTTTAATTTTTCTTTAAGCTGATCAATAACCCGAAACGGATCAGCACCGTTTCTGTCGCATTTATTGATGAATGCAATACACGGCACCTGATATCTTTTCATCTGCTGGTCAACGGTTATGGATTGGGATTGTACCCCGCCGACTGAGCAGAGGACCAGGATCGCGCCATCCAGTACCCGTAACGCACGTTCGACTTCAATGGTAAAATCAACATGTCCCGGCGTATCAATGATATTTATTTCATGATCTTTCCACTGACAATACGTTGCCGCAGAAGCGATCGTAATACCGCGTTCTTTTTCAAGCTCCATGGAGTCCATGGTGGCTCCGATACCATCTTTGCCTTTGACTTCATGTATCCTGTGGATTTTTTTTGTTAAATATAAAAATCGTTCGGTCAGGGTGGTTTTTCCTGAATCAATATGGGCGCTTATTCCTATATTTCTGACTTTTTGTATTATGGTGTTCATTGTAAATAATATCTTTCCGGTTGCTTGTAATTACTATAATATAATAAAAAATAATTTTTTAAACAGTAAAAATTTTTAAATATAATTTCTTATGAATATAAAGTCAAGATAAATTAAATGTTTTGTCAGGGTAACCGCATTTGGAATATAACCCGTGAAAACAGTTTGTTTGCTCCTTGATCATTTTTTTGATGGTTAATTTAAGCGTGTTAAAATCAAAATTGTGATTTTGTTGATCGGCAAGTCTGGCAGGCTTAATCACTGTTTTGAGTGTTTCTGCCAAGTGATTCATTGTAGAGTTTTGTAGCTGGGGAGTTATTGCGAATGTTATAATTATAACTCCAGTTTGTAGCTGCGGCAGTTTTTCTTTCAGGAGGAAGGGGGGCATAATTACAATGGCTTGCCGGCGGTCCGGAAAAAATTGATTGATCGCTACAGGGGTTGCCGGATGGTAATCGGACAATCCGGATTGGTTCCGGTTTTGGCCGAATGTCTGATGGATGCAAGCAAGTTGTATTTTGAAGCGGTGGATTGCATCTTTTCATTAGTTCTGTGTCCGTCAGGCGAATCCATAGGGATGCCTGGGTGCTATAAACCCGAATATATGTATTGATCCTATAACCATCTACATCGCATTCAGTGAAAGCATAATTATGTATGTATTCATCTTGTTCGTATTCATAATTGTTAACTTCCAGATGAAAACCAGTTACCTTTTCACCTGTATATGGATCTACGCCTTTTCTCGTATTAAAGAGATATGTGGGCGGTACTTTTGTATCGGTGTAGTCCGCAATTGAAATATTGTGACGGCTTAAAAACATTTTTTGCGGATAGACGCTGCATAATATATTGTCATATTTATATTCGATTACAAGGTCGGAATCTAATGTATAATGATCAATCAACGTGAACGCATAGTCTTTATCTGCCGGCACATAAGGTTTAACGGTGGAGAGCTCATAAAAAAATTCCGCCTGCTCATCATCAATATATCGGTCTGTTTTAAAAGTTGCAGGCGTAATTAAAGCATCTTGATGCGAAAGGAAAAAAATATTGTTCTGGATGTTTGAGAGTTCCAGCATTTGGGCTTTTGCAAAAGGAATCGAAATTGTTGTAACAGCAGGGAGGATTAATAATATAGAAATAATAGGAAGGAAGTTCGAACAGAGCGATCTTTTTTGCATTATGACCCCAAGTGTGATCAGAAATTATACCCGGTCGTCAGCCAAACACTAATTCTTTTTAAATATAGTGTTAAATCGTAAAATTATATAAAATCTGAAATAAAAAAATGTCTGAAATAAATTATTTTTATCTATATAAAAATTAAATGTTTTTGTCAATGTTATTTGTGAATTATTTATGCTTATTGTTCGCGCATGGATAAAACTTTACGTTGACGTAAACAGGAAAAATGTATATATATTTTAAAATTTTAAAAAATTATATTCATTATTCAAGCCATATTGTATAAATTTAAGCATCATATTCATCAATTTATTTTATTTATGACTGAAAATATCGTATGATTAAATAATTATTATATCATAGAATCGTTTTGTCATTATTAGATAAATTTTGCGTCGTCATCGCTTCAGAGGAGGTTTAAGTGGACTTTGATTTATCCAAACAGCAGGAGATGATTCGAAAAGAGGTTCGAAAATTTGCTGAAAAAGAAATCGCACCCATTGCCGGAGAACTTGATGATACAGAAACATTCTCACCGTTGCTGACAAAAAAAATGGGTGAGATTGGCCTGTTCGGCATGTTTGTTTCTGAAAAATATGGCGGACAGGAGCTTGATTATATTTCCTATATTATTGCAGTTGAGGAAGTCGCCAGGGTTGATGGTTCTCAGGCGGCAACAATTGCGGCCGGTAATTCCCTTGGAATCGGTCCGATCTATTATTTTGGGACGGAAGCGCAGAAAAAGAAATATCTTCCAAAACTTTGTACAGGCAAAGCATTGTGGGGATTTGGTCTGACGGAACCCACTGCCGGTTCTGATGCGGGCGGCAGTAAGACAAATGCGGTCCTTGATGGCAATGAATGGGTTATTAACGGTTCAAAAATATTTATCACCAATGCAGCCTGTGAACTTTCCCTGGGGGTCACGGTTCAGGCAGTGACGGGTCAAAAGCCGGACGGCCGGCCGGAATACAGCTGTTTCCTTTTGGAACACGGCACGCCCGGTTTTAAAACCGTTCCCATGCATAAAAAAATGATGTGGCGCTCTTCAAATACGGCAGAACTCTATTTTGACGATGTTCGTATCCCAAAAGAAAATATTCTGGGCGAAAAAGGAGCCGGTTTCCATCAGATGCTTCAGACGCTTGACGGAGGTCGACTCTCCATCGGCGCCATGGGGCTTGGCGGTGCGCAGGGTGCGTATGAAGCTGCTTTAAAATATGCGAAAAAGCGGGAACAGTTCGGCAAACCGATTTCTAAATATCAGGCCATTGCATTTAAACTTGCCGATGCCGCCATTGAACTGGAATGTGCCAGAAATATCTTATACAAAGCATGCTGGCTGAAAGACCATAAACGGCCGTTTCAAAAGGAAGCTGCAATGGCAAAAGTCTATTGTTCCGAATTAATGGGTCGTGTGGCCAACAATGCGGTTCAAATACATGGCGGATACGGACTAATGAAAGAATATGATGTGGAACGGTTTTATCGGGATCAGAAACTGCTTGATATCGGCGAAGGCACTTCCGAGGTGCAGCGGCTTGTTATATCGCGATATATTGGCTGTTAATACTCAACTTTCCGACTTGATGCTATCTCTTGATATACTTAGCAAAACTGGCATGTTATTGAGGCATGCTTATCGGGTTGCCGGTTGCCAGTTTACGGTTACCTGAAAATGCACGTTTAATCTTAGATATATTTTTTATTGTAATATCGACATGATAGATTGGTATTTTTTTTTGATTCACCACCACCACCGTCAACTGTAAACTGTAAACCCGCTATGGCCACAGGTAAAAATACTGATATTTCAATGACATAAGACAACACAGAAAGTTGAATT
>JAOZOL010000478.1 GCA_029933295.1 Desulfobacterales bacterium
TCCCGAAGATACGCCATGCCGAATCTCAACAGATCCGCATCATTGCTTTTAGCGGAATCAGGAATTTCAATGACATGATGCTCCGTCTTAAACGTCTCTTCCTTCAACCGGTCAATATCATAGCAGAGCGTAAAAAATAGCTGCCCGACTTCCCCGGTTAAGGGGCCGGGCATAAACCGGTTTTTAAGGCTGATAATATCTATCATCAAATCATTCATCTCATTATACAATGCAAGCCCCTGTCCGGCCATCCATTTATTGACGGTTAATCTTTGTTTTTCTTCAAATCCCCGGCAATGGGGTTCTTTTAAAAGCGCGTACCGAATTTTCGTTTTCCCGGTTTCCCTGGATCGGGATAATACACGAATAACCGGATACATCCGACATGATGACGGCCTGTTTTCATAGACACTGCATCCTGATGAAGTCACAAACGGACATTTCAGTGTTGATGGATCAGCCGGTTTTAAGGTGATCACCGGCAAACCGGTTTGCGGCCCCGTATGCCGGGTCGTATATTGATCCAGAAACCGGGAGGATGACATGAAAAAATGATTTTTTAAACGCACAATATCATAGGGCGTTAAAAACTGGTTTAAATCCCCGCAGCATTCATTAAAACAGCTAACCTTGCTGTGGCAGTCAAAACAAAATGATTCATCTTCAGATAGTTCAATAATATTTTCAGATTCCATACACAATTTTCCATGGCGTTTTTTTTAAAATTTACACAGGATGTAGGTAATCCGGCGGCAATCCTGACGGATCAATTTTTCACAACCATTTTTGCCTCATTTTAGTTTGGCCACCTACAAGCCTCCACTTTTATATTTAAACCTTGATTATCTGATTACAAACGTTAAAAATCAAGACAATGTCAAATCAAAACCATAAAAGGAGACAACATGCGTGTTTTATCTGAAGCAACAAAAATTAACGGGATGAAAATGGCCAACCGGTTTGTGCGATCAGCCACCTGGGAAGGCATGGCAGCCGATGACGGCGCTGTGACCCCAAAGCTCATCCAGACGATGGTCGATCTGGCCCAGGGCGGTGTGGGCCTTATTATTTCCGGGCATGCTTTTATTCTTCCCGAAGGCCAGGCCGGGCCCTGGCAGTTGGGAATATATAAAAACGAATTAATTAAAGGGCTTACCAAAATGACCGATGCGGTTCATGAAGCCGGCGGCAAGATTATCGCCCAGCTGGCCCATGCCGGACATTTTGCGATCAAGGCATTAACCAAACAACCGCCTCATGTGGTATCAAATTTTGAAGGCCTGTCAAAATCCCCCCGCCATGAACTGACAAAAAAGGATATCAAAAAACTTGTCGTCGGGTTTGGTAAAGCTGCCCAAAGAGCCAGAACCGCCGGTTTCGACGGGCTCCAGATTCATTCGGCCCATGGATATCTTCTCAGTCAGTTCCTTTCCCCGGCTTACAATCGCCGGGAGGATGAATATGGCGGGTCCATTGAAAACCGCGTCCGCATTCATCTGGAAATTTACAATGCCATCCGAAACACCGTAGGAAACGATTACCCGATTTTGATTAAAATCAACAGCGAAGATTACATCGACAACGGCTTAAGCCTGGAAGATTCCATCGCTGCCGCAAAACTCCTGACGGATGCGGGTATTGATGCCATAGAACTTTCCGGAGGAACATTATCTTCCGGCAAATTATCCCCCAGCCGGTCCGGGATCAACAAGGAAGAAAAAGAAGCCTACTTTAAGGAAGCGGCTGCTGCTTATAAAAAAACAATGGATGTGCCCCTGATTCTGGTAGGGGGCATGCGGTCATTAAATGTTGCGGAAAAAATCATAAACAGCGGCATCGCTGATTACATCTCCATGTGCCGTCCGTTTATCCGGGAACCCGGCCTGATCAAACGCTGGCAGTCCGGAGATACAAGCCCGGCCAAATGCAAATCCGATAATCTTTGCTTTGGCCCGGCCATGGAAGGAAAAGGCATTTATTGCGTAACCGATGAACTTGAAAAAA
>JAOZOL010000104.1 GCA_029933295.1 Desulfobacterales bacterium
AACCTCGACCTGAGTTAAAAAAATCCGTCACCCATGCTCTGTCAACGAATTTAGGGGAGCTGCTTGTGGAAAGTATTGTTCTCACGATTAATGGTCAAAAGGTTACATGTCCTTCCGGCGCCAGCATCTTAACTGCCGCTGAAAAAAATGGGATTAAAATTCCGACCCTTTGTTATCATCCTGATTTAAAGCCCCATGGCGCATGCCGTCTCTGCCTGGTTGAAGATGAAAAGACCGGCCGGGTGATGGCATCCTGCGTGACGCCTGCTGCGCAGGATATGTCGATTTTAACCGATACCCCTAAAATTATAAAGCATCGCAAAAATATTGTCCGGCTGATGATGGCGGAACATCCGGAGTCCTGCATTTTATGCAGCAAAGGAAATCGATGTGAGCTGCGAAAAATAGCAGCAAATTTGGGTGTCGGGGAATCCGGCCTTTATCCCATGCCTAACTACATTCCCTATGAGCAGTTGAATCCATTTATTATACGGGATCTTTCCAAATGCATTCTTTGTGGAAAATGTATCCGGGCAGATCATGAACTGGTGGTCACCGGCGCCATTGACTACAATCATCGGGGTTTCCATTCCCGCCCGGCGACTTTAAATGAAAAACCGTTAGAAGCATCCAATTGTACTTTCTGCGGTACTTGTGTCTCTATTTGTCCCACCGGCGCATTGTCTGTAAAGAATTTATCGTATGTGGGTACACCTGAAAAGGAAATTGATTCCATTTGCGGATTTTGCGGGGCGGGGTGCAGCCTGACAATGGGGGTTGCCGGAGAAAAAATCGTTGAAGTAAATCCGTCAAAAAGCAGAATCTCGGTTAACGGCGCAACCTTGTGCGTGCGCGGACATTTTGCCAATGATTTTATCAATTCAAAAGACAGGCTGATTCAGCCCATGCTGCTATCTTCAAAAGAAGAAGATGAAAATTTATATGTACCGGTGTCCTGGGACAAAGCCCTTGAAACCATTGCCATCCGTTTATCGGAAATTAAACGTGAGCATGGGGCTCAAAGTTTGGCCTTTATCGGGTCTTCAAAATGCACCAACGAAGAGAATTATCTGTTTCAAAAAATAGCCCGTAATATTTTCAAAACCCCCAATGTGGTCAACGGCGGGTATGCAACGGGCCAGAAACTGATATCTCTCATTGACGCAAAGACCTGTGGCTGTTGTCGAACCGCAGCCCTTTCCGATCTGGAGCAGGCCCCGGTCATTATCGTTGTGAATGCTGATGCTGAGCAGACGGTCCCGGTGGCGGGTTATCATATCAAGCGGGCGGCTAAAAACGGATCAAAACTGATTGTGATAGATTCATTAAAGACGGATCTGGTGCGGCTTGCGTCGCTCTGGATACATCCGGCGCAAGTTTCCGGATCGCAAGCGACAACGGCTGATTTAATCAATGGCATTTCAAAGGAAATCATTTCAAAAAAATTGTATGATCATGATTTTATAAATACGTATACAGAAGGGTTTGATGAATTTAATGAATCGCTTTTCAACTTTGATTTAGATGAAAATGCCGGACAAACCTTTGCGCCCGCTGATTTATTAAATCAAGCCATGGATTTAATAAAAGGCAGGAAAATTGCCTTTGTGATCGGCGCGGATATGTTGCAATACCCGGATGGAAACCGGATCATTGATGCCATCATGAATCTTGCATTACTTACCGGCAGTATTGGTGCAAAAAAGTCTGGTTTTTATATCCTTGTGGGAGAAAATAATTTAATTGGTGCCATGGATATGGGCATGGTGCCGGATCTGTTGCCAGGCAGAGTCAATATTACAACAGAAGATGAAGCGGGTATGGATTTGAGCGCTTTTATCGAATCTGCGGAAACCGGAAAAATTAAAGCCGCATATATAATGGGTGAAAATCTTTTAAGATCGCTTCCTGAGCCGAAACGTGTTGCAGCAGCGCTTGATAAACTCGACTTTGTCGTTGTTCAGGATGTTTTAAACAACCGGACAGTTCAAAAGGCGGATGTGGTGCTTTGCGGTGCTTTGGCGGCTGAAAAATATGGTTCTTTCACCAATATGGAGGGGCGTATTCAGACATTTGGGCCGGTGGTACCGCCGCCAGGGGAAGCCATGCCGGATTGGGAGATTCTTGCATTGCTTGCAAAAAAGATGGGGCATCCGGATCAATACGAAACCGTTGAAAAAATCAGACAGGAAATCAGGCGGGTTGTGCCCATGTACCAGGGGCTCGGGAACCATCGCCGGGAATGGATAAAAAGCAATGGCCAGGACAGCCCGTTTGCCGGAAACAGCATAAAATTTTCATTTTCACCTGTCTTTTACGAAGCGGGTAGGGCGGCAGAGGACGATTATCCATTTATGGCACGCATCAGCCCCATTCGGTGTCATCTCGGCTGCGGCACCCGTACCAGCCGCTCGAAGCGGATTCAAGCTTATGGGAAAGCGGGTGAGATCGAAATATCGAAGGCTGATTGTCAATCGCTTGGTTTGGGAACTACCGGGCAGGTTACGGTGAGTTCAAAATTCGGCACTCTCAAACGGGTGTTTAAAGAAAATAATCGTCTGCCGGAAGGGCACGTCGTGATCCCCATGGCATTTAATCATAATGATGCGATGAACCTTGTAAGCCTGGATGAGAGCCAACAGCCGGGGTCGTCTGGCTGGACTTTTTGCAGGGTCAAGATTGAAAAAGGGAGTGAAATGTAAATGGAGCCGAAAGAAATTGACTGGAACCAACTGACAGTGATTATCGAAAAATATAAGGATCAAAACTGGAGTCTTATTCCGCTGCTTCAGAATGTACAGGAAACCTTCGGATATATCCCGCCCGAATCGATTGAGCCCATCGCGGATGCGCTCAAGATATACCCGTCTCAGGTTCAGGGGGTTATAACCTTTTATTCCGGTTTTTCATTAAAGCAAAAGGGAAGGTATGTGCTCAAGGTATGCCGCGGGACAGCCTGCCATGTAAAGGGGAGCAGAAGCATTTTAAGGTATGTGAAAAAGGAACTCGATCTGGAAGAGGGTGAAACAAGCGAAGATTATCAATTTACGCTTGAAACGGTTGCCTGTCTGGGCGCTTGTTTTCTTGCCCCTACAATGATGGTGAATCGGGATTATTTTGGAAAACTCAACCCGACCAAAGTTTCCAGTGTTTTGGGACAGTATGGCAAAAAAAAGGAGGATGATGGATAGGTATGAATAAACTTACATCCATCGGACAGCTGGAAGGGCTTCGTAACAAAATTCTGGCGGATACAAATAAGGGGAAAATTCAGGTTCACGTATGTATGACCGGATGCCGGGCATATGGTGCGCAAGAGGTACGGGATTCCATCTTAGAAGAGGTCGCCAGGCAGGGGCTTTCCGGCGAGGTGGAAGTTCGATCAACGGGTTGCCACGGATTTTGCGCAAAAGCGCCTGTGGTTGCCATAGAGCCCATGGGAATTCAATACCAGGAGGTCGATCCGCAAGATGCCGCGCAAATCGTTGATCAGACGTTAAAGAATAATCAGTTTATTGAACACCTGGCTTATAAAGATCCCAAAACCGAAAAGCCGGTTTTTTATCGCAATCAGATTCCGTTTTATATGAAACAGGAACGGCGTGTCCTGGCAAATTGCGGCAGGATCGACCCGACAAGAATTGAGCATTATATCGCGGCCGGAGGATATAGTGCCCTGGTGAAAGCCCTGTCTGAAATGTCACCGGAAGCCGTCATTGAAGAAGTCAAGGCAGCCCGGGTCAGAGGGCGGGGGGGGGCTGGTTTTCCCACCGGACTCAAATGGGGTTTCGCCCGTCAATCAAAAAATACGCCGAAATACGTTGTTTGTAACGCGGATGAGGGTGACCCCGGGGCGTTTATGGATCGGGCAATCCTGGAGGGTGATCCCCATGCAGTAATTGAAGGGATGCTGATCGGCGCATACGCCATGGGCGCTGAGTATGGTATTATTTATGTAAGGGAAGAATATCCCATTGCCGTGGAGCATTTAAATATTGCCATAGCCCGTGCTGAAGAACTGGGATTGGCCGGTGAAAATATTCTCGGCTCCGGTTTTAATTTTAATTTGTCGTTAAAAATGGGGGCAGGGGCGTTTGTCTGCGGTGAGGAAACCGCGCTCATGGCTTCCATTGAAGGAAAACGGGGAATGCCGAGCCCGCGTCCGCCCTTTCCTGCCCAGGCGGGTCTGGATAAAAAACCGACCAACATCAACAATGTGGAAACCCTTGCCAACATTCCGTTGATTATTAAAAACGGAGCTCAATGGTACGGTGAAGTGGGCACTGAAAACAGTAAAGGCACAAAAATTTTTTCTCTGGCCGGAAAAGTCAATAACACCGGCCTGGTTGAAGTCCCCATCGGTGCGACCATTAAAGATGTGGTTTTTGATATTGGCGGGGGGGTCCCCAAAGGACGAAAATTTAAAGCCGTTCAGATGGGGGGGCCGGCCGGTGGATGTGTGCCTGCGCAGTTCTTAAATCTTCCCATAGATTATGATACCATCCAGCGGATAGGCGCAATTATGGGATCAGGCGGAATGGTTGTTTTAGATGAAAACAATTGCATGGTGGAAATTGCCCGATTTTTTTTGAGTTTTACCCAGTCCGAGTCCTGCGGAAAATGTGCCCCATGCCGTCTGGGAACTACACAGTTGCTGGAGATATTGACACGTATTACCCAGGGCAAAGGGAAAGCAGAAGATATTGATACAATCCGTTCCATTGGTGAAACCATGATGGAAGCATCCCTTTGCGGGCTCGGTCAGGCATCTCCAAAACCGGCATTGTCTACGTTAAAATATTTTGAACAGGAATATCTGGATCATATCCATGAACACCGGTGTGCGGGTGCGGTTTGCGATTCCATGGTCATTTCTGCCTGTCAGCATGCATGTCCGGCAGGAATTGATGTGCCCAACTATGTGGCGGCAATTGCCGGTGGTAATTACCATCAGGCAGTGGATATTATCCGTGAAAGAAACCCTTTTCCAGCAGTTTGCGGCCGGATCTGCATCCATCCCTGCGAATATAAATGCCGCCGGGGAGAGCTTGATGAACCTGTGGCGATCCGGGCGCTTAAACGATTTGCGTCAGACTGGTATTTCGAAAATATCGGCCCGGAGCACGACCCGTACCCGGTGGTTCAGGAAGAGAAAGTGGCGGTTGTTGGCGCAGGGCCGGCCGGTTTAACATGTGCATACTTTCTGGTGAAGATGGGCTATGAAACCACTGTGTTTGAAGCACAAGCGGTTGCCGGCGGCATGCTGGGCATAGCTGTTCCGGAATTCCGGCTGCCGAGGCAGGTCATTGAAGAAGAAATTGCCTACATTGAAAATGCCGGTGTTAAAATTTGTTATAATTCTCCCATTGACGCTAATCATACGGTTAATGATTTAATGAAAGAAGGCTTTAATGCCGTATTTATCGCATCCGGCGCCCAGGCCAGCAAACATATCGGCATTCCCGGCGAGGATGAAGAGAGCGACGGGTTGTATTATGGCTTGAAATTTTTAAGTGATGTCCGAACAGGTAAAGATATTTCTCTTTCCGGCAAGAGCATTATTATCGGCGGCGGAAACGTTGCCATGGATGTTGCCCGGACAGCCCTTCGGGCAGGTTCGGACAATGTTCAGATATATTGCCTGGAAAGTCGTGACGAAATGCCGGCCTGGGAAAAAGATGTGGAAGAAACGGAAGAAGAAGGGGTTGTTCTAAATCCCTCATGGTCGCCCGACCGGATTTTTCACAAAGACGGCAAGGTCAGTGGTATGAGCTTTTCAAAGTGTCTCAATGTGTTTGATCAGGATGGCAAGTTTAATCCATCATGCGATCTTGATGACACCCAGTATGTTGATGCGGATAATATCATTATCTCCATCGGCCAGGCGCCTGATATGTCCTTTTTGCCGGAAGACAGCCAGCTTGAAAGAGAGATCTGGGGCAGTCTGGTTGTTGATGAAAACACGCTGGCAACTAATGTGCCGGGTGTTTTTGCCGGAGGGGATTTCACCACCGGGCCGACGTTTGTGATCCGTGCCATTGCTTCGGGACGACGTGCGGCCCTGGCCATCGACAAGTTTTTGTCCGGAGATCGCTCGCGGATTCAGATACCGGATGAAAAAACAAAATTTGAACAGGATACCGGTCTTGCTTTGGAAGAAGAATCAACTGAGGCAAAACCAAGAGTGAAAATTGAAATGGAGGAACCTGAAGATCGGATAAAAGATTTTCGGGAGGTTGAAAAAGGGTTTTCAGCCCAGGAGGCGCATTTTGAAGCCAGGCGCTGCCTTAGATGCGATTTAGAAAAAGAGGAGAAAGAAATATGATCCGCTCCATAACCCAGCAAAAGCCGGCAGAAGAAATCCAAAGGCTTCTCAATGGCATGGCCAGAGTGTTTATCATCGGTTGCGGAACCTGTGCCACCCTGACGCGGACCGGTGGTTTGCCTGAAGTTGAAGCTATGAAAGACGCACTTTCAGAAAAAGGGAAAGTGGTCACCGGTACCACGGTGGTCCCGGTTGCCTGTGACAACCTGACCGCTGATATTTTAAAAGAATTTCAGAGCATGATAAAACAGGCGGACGCACTTTTGATCATGGCATGCGCATTTGGTGTTCAAACCATTGCGCGACAGATTAATAAAATCGTCATCCCGGCGTTAAATACGCTGTTTATCGGCAAGGAAACGGGCGCATCTGAGTTTAACGAGGTCTGCTCCCAATGCGGTACCTGCATCATCGGTGAAACCGGCGGGATTTGTCCGGTAACCGCATGCCATAAGGGTTTGGTAAACGGACCCTGCGGCGGCACCAATAACGGTAAATGCGAAATTGATTCCAATAAAGATTGTGCATGGACGATGATTTACAATCGGTTGAGTGAACTTAACCGCCTTGATTTAATGAGAAATTATCAGAAACCGAGAAATCATCTTGGGGAACCCAGTCCCGGGAAGTTTGAAATCCCGGCGGAATAATATCGTTATGAAAGGAAGAACTCATGCCCTCTGCATTTAAAAAAGCCCTGGATTCAGGTAAATTTGTTGTTACCTGTGAGGCTGCGCCGTCCAAAGGCACTAATCTGGAGAAGATGACCCACCACATCGAATTATTAAAAGATAAAGTCGACGGGATGAATGTGACGGATCACCAGAGTTCCGTCATGCGATTTCCGTCTCTGGGTGGCGCCCTGCTGGTGAAAGAACTGGGGGGCGAACCCATTTTGCAGATGACCTGCCGGGACCGGAACCGGATGGCTCTTCAGGCGGATCTTATGTTTGCATCCAGCCGGGGGATCAATAATGTTTTATGCCTTACCGGTGATTCCGTCATGCTGGGAGATCACAAGGAGGCCAAACCGGTTTTTGACCTGGATTCCAGCCAGTTGGTGGCAGCGGTCAGAACCATGGAAAAGGGCAGGGACATGTCCGGTAATGAGTTAGACGGTGGTGTCAGTTTTTGTGTCGGTGCCATTGTGACCCCGGAGGCCAATCCCATTGAGCCCCAGTTGATCAAGTTTGAGAAAAAGCTCGAAGCCGGTGCGGAGTTCATTCAAACCCAGGCGGTGTATGATATGGATAATTTTAAAAAATTCATGGAATATGCCCGGCAGTTTCCGGTCAAAATACTGGCCGGAGTTATCCTTCTCACATCCGCACCCATGGCCCGGTTTATGAACAAAAATGTCGCCGGCGTGACGGTCCCCCAGGATTTAATCGATGAAATGAAGTCAGCACCCAAAGGCGGCGCTTTAAATAAAGGAATTGAAATCGCAGGTCGGATGATCCGCCAGATCAAAGAAGAAAATATCTGCGACGGGGTTCACATCATGGCCATCGGTAAAGAAGAAAAGGTGGT
>JAOZOL010000479.1 GCA_029933295.1 Desulfobacterales bacterium
TTTTTTTCATACAGTGGTAATTCATTACCATGAAAAGCTTTTAAGCATGATGTCAGGACATCATATTTTAAGGTGTAACTGTCATCTGCATCAAAAAATGACTTCGCCTTTACAATTTTGCTAAGACAGGCTATGTTTTTGGGCAGTAATTTGCAAAGAAAAAAATCCATCAGGCCTCCATCATCGTCATGACCGGAATATATAATCATAGAAAAGAATCTTGTCTCAAACTCAGTGATTTTTGGGTCTGTCTGTTTCTTATTATAACAACCCTGATAGTTTATCGGCAATTACATAGATATGATTTTGTCAATTTTGATGATACCAAATACGTCACCCAGAACGTGCATGTTCAGGAAGGGATCACCTTAGATGGTATTATCTGGGCATTTACCACGATTCATGCGGGAAACTGGCATCCCTTAACCTGGATATCACACATGGCGGACTGCCGGTTATTTGGGTTAAACCCAGGCATGCATCATTTAACCAGCCTGTTTTTTCATATCATAAATACCCTGTTATTGTTTATTGTTTTTAGAAAAATGACGGGCAGGTTGTGGGAGAGCGCGTTTGTTGCCGCCCTGTTTGCGCTTCATCCTTTGCATGTGGAGTCCGTGGCCTGGGTGTCGGAACGAAAAGACGTTTTAAGCACTTTTTTTGCCCTGCTGACCATACTGAATTATATGAGGTATGTGCGGCAACCGAATGTTTACCGATATCTGGCGGTCACCTTGTTTTTTATTTTTGGCCTCATGAGCAAACCCATGCTCGTAACCCTTCCCTTTGTTCTTCTTCTGCTTGACTACTGGCCGTTAAACAGGCTTCAGATACAGCCATCGGCAGATAGCAGTACAAGGCAAACCGCGACTGTTTTTTATTTGATCCGGGAAAAAATGCCTTTGTTTATTCTTGTGATGTTATCCTGTTGTGTGACGTTTTATGCGCAGAAGCACGGGGGCGCTGTAAAATCTCTGGATTTTATCCCGATTGACGCAAGAATCGCCAATACCCTGGTCGCCTATGCAGCCTATATAGGCAAAATGATTTACCCCGTTAATCTGGCATTTTTGTATCCATATCCAGAAATGATACCAGGATGGAAGGTTGCGGGCAGCGGTTTACTGCTTGGCATCATATCTTTTTCAGCAATCAAGACCAGAAAGCAACGTCCTTATTTTATAACCGGATGGCTGTGGTATTTAGGAACGCTGGTGCCGGTGATCGGGCTGGTCCAGGTGGGGCTGCAGTCCATGGCTGATCGATATACATATATTCCGCTGATCGGTTTATTTGTCATTATTGCCTGGGGGGTGCCTGCGCTGGCTGCGAAATGGCGATATGGAAAGATATGGACAGGAGCATCAGCAGTCATTGTTCTTTCTGTTTTAATGGCCCTTACCGTCAAACAGGCAGGGTATTGGAAAGACAGCATAACGCTTTTTGAACATGCCGTTAAAATAACGTCAAACAATTATATCGCCCATTATAACCTGGCTAACGTGCTGGCTAAGAAGGGCCGTGTTGATGGAGCCATCCCCCATTATTTGCAGGCGCTTAAGATACAACCAGAATTTGCGGACGCTCATAATAATCTGGCCAACGCGTTAAACATGAAGGGGAAAGTAGATGACGCTATTTATCATTTTTCAGAAGCGCTTCGGATAAAACCGGACTACGAGGGGGCTCACTATAATCTGGGGGTTGCGCTGGACAGGCAGGGGCGGACAGATGATGCTATTTTTCATTATTTGCAGGCCATTAAAACAAATCCTGATTATGTGAACGCGCATTACAAACTGGGAGTTGATTTAAATCAGCAGGGGCGGATTGATGAAGCGATTGTTCATTTTTCACAGGTCATTAAAATAAAACCTGATTACGCGGAAGCGCACAACAACCTGGGGGCTGCGCTTTTTCGAAAAGGAGATATAACCGGAGCCATTGAAAGCTTTCAGGCTGCATTAAGAATTAAACCCGATTATGCCATGGCAAAAAACAA
>JAOZOL010000105.1 GCA_029933295.1 Desulfobacterales bacterium
TGCCATTTTTTGTCTTCTTTAACCGTAAACTGTAAAACCGATAACCGTTACCTGCTTTTTTGCCTTCAGCCTTCAGCCTTCTTCTCTTTATCCTCCATCTCTTCTACAAGCCGGCGGTAATACATGGCCACTGTTTTTCGTCCGTGCTTTTCGCAGCCATCTGCATAAATTTTACATTTTTCCTTCAGCATATTATTTGCAGCCTCATGCTGTGCATCCGTAAGAGATTCATTCCTAAGAATTTTTTGTAAGGCATAAATTCTGTATTTATCAAGGCCCTGGGCGCTGGAAAGCTGATCATCGTGCCCGCCTGTCTTGACAATCAGAGGGGTTTTGATCAGATACACCGGATACCGGCAGGTTACCCTGAGCCACAAATCATAATCCTCACATGCCGGAAACGATTCGTCAAACCAGGAAACCGCGTCAAACAGATTTCTTCTGATCATGACAGCAGACGGACTGATCAGGCAAAGGGCCAGGGAAGGTTTAAAGATCATTCCGGATAATTTTTGATGTTTCTTTTTCGGATTTACCCGTTTTCCGTTGCGAATCCAGATTTCCTCTGTCTGGCATATCAGGGCTTCGGCGTTTGCATTAAAAAAATCGACCTGGGTGGATAATTTTTTCGGATACCAGTAATCGTCTGAGTCCAAAAAAGCGATCAGATCACCGGCAGATGATTTAATCCCTCTGTTTCTGGCAGCACTGACCCCCTGGTTGTCCTGTTGGATAATTTTGATCGAATCAGAATAGGATAAAAGCAGCTTTTCCGTATTATCCGTGGAACCGTCATCCACCACAATTAATTCAAAATTTTTGTAATCCTGTTTAAAAACGGAATCAATGGCTTTTTTCAACGTCCATGCACGGTTATACGTTGGAATAATGACACTGACCAGGGGTGTATTATTATTTGTCATGGGTGGCACGTCAGCAAAAATATTAAAATGTTAAAATTAATTATTTCGTTTCGATGGCAAAGAAAAATATGACTATCGGGTTGACTAAGGTTGATTGTCTTTAATACCTTGAAATTACAGCGTTTACCATGATTTTTTTCTCGGATCATTGCATGTTAAAAATTCTATATTATCAAACAGATAGCCTATTTTTACCTTAGCCAACCCGATAGTCATAAAGAAAAAAGTTCCACCATTCATATAAAAATTGATAAGGCGCGCAAATCCTGAACCATCAAAATATTTCAGGTTGATTAAAAACAAGAATTTGGTCTCAAGACAAGGCGCACGATTTTTTTAAAATTGAGCAACCTCCGGGTTGTGAGGTTTTAAAAAAATCGTGCAACGCAGTATTGAGGCCAAAGGCGACGTTTTTAAGCAATCTGATTATTTGAAGGGGATTGAAAGCCGATAAACCCCATACTCCAGCGTCGCCTTAACTTCAGCAGCACCTTTTTCAAATACCCTCATCATTTCTTTGTTTGCAGAAAGAACATCTGCGGTGAATCCCTGAAGGCCCCGTTCTTTTGCCAGCCGCATGAGTTGTTTGTATAAAAAAGTTGCGATACCAAGGTTTTGATATTCTTCGTCCACAACAAACGCCACATCCCCATAGGGACGGTTAGGGGCCTTGACATACCTTGCTTCGGCAATGATGTGTCCCTTGCCTCGATCTCCGACAACACCGACAATGGACATGACTTTGCCGTAATCCACATTGACGTATTCCTGCATTTTGGAATGAGGCATGGTTTTCAGAGGCGTAAAATACCGGTAATATACGGTTTCATCCGAGAACCGGTAGAAGAGTCGACGCATTTCTTCTTCATCAGACGGCCGGATCGCCCTGAATCGTACGGACACATCGTTTTTAAATTTATGCTCGCATTGGACATCTGCCGGATAAAGATGCGCATTTGCTTCAATAAATATCTGATCCTCATAGATGATTTTTTGCGTTTTGGCCGCCTCAATCAGTTTTGCCCGATCTTCAGGATGGGCGATTTCAATCAGCGCCAGGGCCCGGTCTCTCATTGTACGGCCGTTTAAGTTGGCAACACCGTATTCAGTGGCGACCAGGTCAATGGATTCCCGGACATTTAACTGGTTGGGAATATCTTCCAGGGAAACCTTGATGTTGGATTCGCCTTTTAAGTTCCGGCTCGGCAGGGCAAAAATTGAATAACCGCCATAAGAAATTTCAGCACCGTTAACAAAATCAATGACTTCCGCCGTATCCGTGGTAACGGTTCCCTTTCCCACATGCAGGGCAATGCCGCCGGTTAAATCCACTTTTCGAATGCTGACAATGGCCACAAACCTGGGGTTTTTGCCGATTCGAAGGGGATTAAACACCTTGTCTATTCCCTGAAATTCGACCAATGGATTACCGTCGAGCCAATCTAAGAGTTCCGGCGTTCCCATGGCATATGAGGTCAGTGATTTTCCAGGAAAATTTTCCTTGTACCGGTTAGTTACTGCACCACTTTTTACCAGATCCATGAGGGCATCGGAAAATATAGGAGAATGAACGCCTAAGTCTTTTTTCTGCATTAAATATTTTGATAGGGGCTCATAAAGGGGACCGATGGAAAAAGAGATGCAGGCACCGTCTTCAATGGCAGATGCAACGTTGGCTGCCAGCCTGTCAAATACCGGATCAATGGCCCAGCGTTGAAAATAAATCGGTTTTTCCGTTGATTCCACCAGCATATCAAATTCATTAATGGAAACAAAAGAATTGCCCTGGGTCTGAGGGATGTCCTGATTGATTTCACCAATAACAATTGGCACCTGCTGCATCACCAGGCGGGCAACATCCACGGCAATTCCAAGGCTGCTGTACCCCATCTTGTTGGGGGGCGTAATCTGAATAAAGGCGATATCAAAGGGGATCTGGCGGGATGCGATCAGTTGTGAAAGCCTGGAAAACCGGCTGGGAATCAGGTCCACACGGCCGGCGGTAATGGCTTCTTTTGCCACCCATCCGGAAAAAAACGTTTTTAACCGGTACTTCTGATTTTTCAACTCCTTGATGGATATGGCATCTCCGAAACTTAATAGCTGAAAAAGTTCAAGATCCTGGAGATTATCCGCATTTGAACTCATCAGGTGTTTAACCAGTGTCCGAGGTTCAGCAGCGCCGGTGCCTAAAAATATGCACATGCCGGGTTGAATCTTTTCAAGGGCTTTTTCCGGCGTGACGATCAAATCCTTCCAGTTTGCGCTATCGACTTTGTCCATTTTATAGTTCTCGTCCAGTCTGCTTGGTGATTTTCTGATAAGAAATCCCCTTGCCTTTATCGCCTTTATCCGTCAACAAAAGAAGGGGATTTTTAAAGAGAACAATAATTACTGCTTACCTGTTAAAAAAAATCAATCTTTCGGGTACATGGAATTGATTTTGTCTTTAAAGGCTTCTGCTGCCACATTCTTTTTGATTTTGAATGTGGGCGTCATCATTTTGTTTTCAACGGTAAACTCCGGTACAATAGTGATTTTTTTAATGGTTTCAAATTTTGCAAAGTTCTTGTTTTTTTCCGCCACTTCATTGGTCACCAGTTTTACAACTTTATCATTGGTTAACAGCTCCTCAAACTCATTGAATTTGATGCCGTTTTCGTTGGCATATTCCGTTATATTATCCTGATCAAGAGTGACAAGCGCTGTCAGGAATTTACGCTTGTCGCCGATAACCATGACCTGGTTAATGTATTTGGATGTTGCAATGGTGCCTTCGATGGCGGACGGGGCGATATTTTTACCGCCGGCAGTAATAATGAGATCTTTTTTCCGGCCGGTGATGCGAAGGAAGTTTTCGGAATCAATTTCCCCAAGGTCACCTGTATGGAGCCAGCCGTCCGGTGTGATATTCTTGGCAGTTTCTTCCGGCATTTTATAATATTCCCTCATGACGTTTCGGCCCCGGAATAGAATTTCACCGTCTTCAGCGATTTTTTGTTCAATTCCCGGTCCCGGAGGGCCGACCCAGCCGATGCGGTAGTTGTCCGGTCGGTTGACGTTGGTAAAGGACGTATTTTCCGTCATACCGAGCCCTTCCAGAATGACGATGCCAGCTCCGATGAAGAATTTATGGATGACCGGGTCCAGGGGGGCTGCACCACTTATACAGAACCGCAGACGTCCGCCGAGGGCTGCGTGCAGTTTTGAAAAAACCAGTTTTGATGCGATTTTATATTTGATTGAAAGACCCAATGGAACGGGCTGTTTGTTTAAGATGCAATCCGCCATCTGATCGCCGACACCTCTGGCCCAGTTGAATATTTTTAGCTTGGCCCCGCCTGCCGCCTCGGCACCGCTGACCACCTTTGAATACACCTTTTCATAAATTCGCGGCACACTCGGGAACCAGTGAGGTTTGGCCAGTTTTAAATCATCCACAAGGGTATCAATGCTACGGGCAAAGTTGGTGGTGGTGCCAAACAGCATGGACGCGTATACGAGGGTCCGGGCAAATATATGTGCCAGGGGCAGGAAAAGGAATCCTTCATCCCCATCCAAAACCTCGGCGCAGCCTTCCACGGATTGTGCGGTAAATATAAGATTGTCCTGGGTGATGACCGCACCTTTGGGAACACCGGTGGTGCCGGAGGTATATACGATTGTCGCCACATCTTCAGGCGTGACCTCCTGGATACGCTGCTGAAGTTCTTTTTCCGTGACATTTTTACCCAGGGCAAGAAATTCATCATAGGTGATAATCCAGTCATCATCATCATAAGAGCCGTTAAACAGAATGACTTTTCTGATATTGGGGATCTCGCTTCGGATTTTAAGAATTTTGTCGAGTTGATCCTGGTCCTCGGCAAAGATAACAACGGAATCGGAATGATTGATAATATATTTGCAGTCTTCCGCCAGATTCGACTGATAAATGCCTACGGTTACTGCGCCGGAACAAGTGGTGCCCATATCGGTTAATACCCATTTATAGCAGGTATTGCTGAGGATGATAATCTTGTCCCCTTTTTTAACATCAAGCGCCATCAAACTTTTTCCCACCTGTTTGAGCTGGTCATAAAATTCAGCCCATGTTACGGACTCTGACGTGCCTTCTGCATCCAGAAACCATCGATAAGCTGTTATATCAGGTTTTGCATCAATTGTTTTTTTCAGTAACTGGTGGATATTCTGGTAATCTACGATGCGCATGATCCCCTCCTTTTTAATGTTGATATTTCAGCAAATATAGCCTGTGTTTTTTTATCTGACGAAAATAAAAATTATTTAACCATTTAAGCGACAGATATCTTAAGATTAATTATTAATCATTATGAGAGAAAAGGACTTATGTCAAGTGTTTTCAACTTTTTGGTCAGCTATAAGTAATCCCGGCATATCCCACAAAGGAATCCCCCGGATTTTTATCATAACTTGAGCTGTATCCAACATAATGTGATTGTTTTGCTCCAAGGGCTTTTGATGCGGCGATAGCTGCTGCTGCAGCACCGGAACAGCAGGCGTTTTGATTTGCAAGGCCTTCGGAAATAATCCCTTTTGAATCCAATTCCAGCATTAGATTAATGGCTTTTTTATCATTTTGATTTCTGGCCCAGTCAACCGAATCATCGCCCATGCCTGCTGGCGTAAAGCCGTAGTTGGGGCCGTAATGGGTTAAATCGGTTGAGCCCACCACTTTAACGCGCAAACCAGACACTTTCGCAATATCGGCAAGTGTTTGGGCGATATCGATGGCGATTTTTGATGGCGGCACACCCATGGGAATCAGGCGGGCGTCATGAAAGAAATATTTGATAAATGGAAGCTGAAGTTCAATGGTATTGTCAGGGGTGAAATGATCTGGGGTTTCAATGGTAAATGAAAATTTTTCAGCAAGTTCGCGTGACACATCCCGGCCAATTTCAATGTTCCCGAACGGTGTTTCCCATGCGCCTTCGCACATGATGACCGGGGTGGAATTCGGGTGCATATGCATGCCGAAAACAACAATAATATCAGGTTCCGGTTTGTCGTTTGTGTTGCGAAGAGATGAAATTACGTTGCATGCCAGGCTTCCGGAAAAATACCAGCCCGCATGGGGGACAATCCCTCCGATAAATCCCCCTTTGGGCAGGGATTGAAACCGGGGGTCTTTTAAAAATTCGTTGATCTGGCTTTCACAATCCGCTGCCCGGGACGGATACCAGCTTCCGGAAAAGGTGGCTTTTCGGACGCGCATATCAACCTCCTTGATCAGGTAAATTTTTTAATCGCCCTTTCAAATCCCGGCATGGCATTTACTATGGTGGCGTCGTCCACGCAGAATGCGATTCGAAAATGCCCGGGGCCGCCGAAACCGCTGCCAGGGACAACCAGAATCAGCTCTTCGGCAAGGGCCTGAGCAAATTTGACATCATCTGCAATGGGTGATTGCGGGAACAGATAGAATGCTCCCGGTGGTTTGATAAACTCATAGCCGGCATTCGCAAGCCCGTCACACAGCAGTTTTCGTTTTTCAGCATATCGTCCGACATCAACCGTTTCACCGATAATCGCACCAACCACCCGCTGCATCAGGGCCGGTGCGTTGACAAAGCCCAGGATACGATTGCAAAGGCTCATACCGTTGGTCAAATCGGATCGACAGGTTGCTGAAGGATTAACCGCGATATACCCGATGCGTTCGCCTGGAATGGAAAGGTCCTTTGAATAAGAGGTCGTGATTATACTTTCCGGATAACAGGCAAAAATACTCGGCACGTTAATGCCGTCATAAACAATTTTTCGATACGGTTCATCGGCTATCAGATACAGGGTCCGCCCATATGCGATGCTTTTATCTGAAAGCAGCTTTCCCAGTTGGTTTAAGCTCTCTTTTGAATAAATCTGGCCCGTGGGGTTGTTGGGTGAATTGATGATAATGGCTTTGGTTTTTTTTGTGATCGCGCGTTCTATGGCACCTATATTCAAGGTAAAATCAGGCAGTGTTTTAACCGGAATAAGTTTGCCGCCGTGATTTTCGGCATAAAATTTATATTCCACAAAAAACGGGGCCGGGGTCAGGACCTCGTCTTCGGGATCGATAATTGTTTTTAAAATAACATTTAATCCCCCGGCGGCCCCGCAGGTCATGAGAATTTCATTTTCGGTGATGTCTGCGTCATGTTCTTTGGAAAGAAATGCAGCCACCGCATGGCGGACATGGGGATAGCCGGGATTCGGCATATAGGCGTGAACACCGGCATCTTCTGCTTCTGCGATTTGCCTCAGCTTTTGCGTAAAGGAGGCCGGCGGCTGAAGGTTGGGGTTGCCCAGGCTGAAATCAAACACATTTTCAACTCCGTGTTCGGCTTTGAGACTGGCCCCTTGTTCAAACATTTTTCGGATCCATGAGGCACTTTCCATGTATTTTTCAATATGTTTTGCAATGGTCATGGTGGTCTCCGGTTCAGCGTTAGTCTACTTTTTCAACTGATTTGATTTCGGGGATTTCCTGCATTACCAGGCGTTCAATTCCATTTTTTAATGTCATCTGGGACATGGGGCATCCGGCGCAGGCGCCCTGGAGCTTAACCGTGACAATGCCGTCAACCACATCGATGAGTTCCACATCACCGCCGTCCGCCTGCAGAGACGGTCTGATTTTATCGATGATTTTTTGTACTTTTTCTTTCATGCTGCCTCCTGTTGTTATTATTAAAAATCATAGGATGAAAGGCAAAATATTGCAAATAAATTTACCCTGTCACATCCCTGCCGGTTCTCTCGTGCTCCGTTTACTATAAAACGATTTTTTAAACGCATTGAATTTGTCTGCTAAAATCGCCTTTCGCATGGCCCGCATTAATTGAAGGTAATAATACAGATTATGGATGGTGTTTAAGCGGTATGACAGCAGTTCCCGGCAACGGTAAAGATGAT
>JAOZOL010000106.1 GCA_029933295.1 Desulfobacterales bacterium
ATGTGGCGTCGGTTACAATTGAAGATTATACGGTTCAGTGGGATTTACCGGATGGGCTAAAAAAATAATTTTCATCCCGGTTGCGACTATCATATTTCAATAACTTTACCGGCACCGCCTTGGATATATGCTGACGGATATCGACGCTGTATTTCATTTTTATATTGCGTGCAGTGGGTTGCGCATATATTTTCAAGGTTTTTCAGCAATGGAAAATCATTAAATCCATGCAGCCCTCCGATGATGGTTGTCACCTCTCCAAATTGTGCCGCCGCATCCAGAATTTTATCAACTCCAGGATGTGAGCAACCGGCAATCACTGTCACCTTTTTATTATTTTTGATCACGATGGATTGTTCTATGTCTTGAAGTGTTCCCGTGGAATATATATTGTCGTGGAGTTTTTCAGCGTCATGGACTTTGATAATTTCTTCTGCCGGGTAAGCCCCTGAAAATATAGACGGCATGTATACCCGTGCAGGGTGGAGTTGAAGGAAATGCGATAAGCCGCCGGTATGGTCCCAGTGGTCATGGGAAATAAAAATTTCATCAACCCTGTCCGGGGAGATGTTTAATTTTTTCATATTATCGATTAAAATATCGCCCCTGGCCCCGGTATCAAACAGGATGGTTTTGTCAAAAGCTTCAATTAGGCATGCAAATCCCCAGTCTGCTTGAAGCTGCGGATTCCATGCATCATTGTCATAGAGTATTGTAATTTTCATTTTTTTGTCCTGTTTGAAAGATGAGCCACCGTTAAATCAGTGGCTCATCTTGCGGCATTACCGCAGGTCGGGTAATTTTTGCGTTGCCTTTATGCTGATTCAAGTTCGTTAATTCGCTGTTTGATGCTGTTTAGCGATTGTTCGAGCGATTGCGCTTCCCCCTTGAGTGCGGAAAGCGTCTGCTCCGGGTCAGGCGGCGCAACATTTGTCGTGCCATAAGGGGCATTAAATCCATATCCGGCATAAGGAACCGGAGATTGCACTCCACGTCCCCATCCCATGCCCCGTCCCATACCTCGTCCGGGGCCACGTCCAAAACCGAATCCACGTCCAACCCCTCGGTTGGCAAAACCTACATTAGCGTATCCCGGTGCCGTATTGCCGGTACAATATCCAGCAGCTCGTCCGGTCATCGGGCCTGCGCCCATGGGACCTGTTCTATTTCCTCCTGGCATAGTTCTTCACCTCCTTTATTGTTTAAAATTACCTCTAAACCGTCTGCGCCGTTGAGAGCCGTATCCCGGCATCCAGAACGCACGTGTTTGGAGTTTTCCCTTTATATATGCATTCAACACATCATCAGCCCCACCAGTAATAAACGGAATCAGTTGAATGCCTGATGCCGTCACCATTCTTGCGAAAACTTCTGAGATGGCACCGCATATCAATACCTGGATATTTTGAGCCATCACGCTACCCGCCTGGTGATGGGGGATGCCCGGTTGCAGTGGAACATATTTTTTGTCAACAATTTCGCTATGTTCAAAGTCTACAACCAGTAACGTTTGTGCTGCATCAAATACCGGTGATATGTGGTTATTCCACACCGTGAGCCCAATTTTCATTGTATGCATTTCCATTTCATGTCTAATTTAGAAGCAAGTAATATGCCATTTGTTTGCTTGTTGACTGCAATAATTAAATATTTTAAAATATCAATGGGTTGTTGGGATTAGCGATATTTTTTGGGGAAGCTGTTGATTCTATAGGGTCGCATATTTACGACTAAATATGCTTTAGAGTCTTTTTTTTAAGACGGAATTGTGAATTTTGATCAGATTCTACGCCGACCGGCGCGGCCATCGATTTCGGGCAATATTATGCCAAGTGCTTTAATTTTACGAAAGAGCGTGCTTTTATGGATTCCCAGATCCCGTGCAGCAGCCTGACGATTGTAATTATTTTTCTTTAGCGCATCCATGATCGCACGGGTTTCAAAGGATTTTTTGGAAGCAGCCATGGTATCTGAGGCAAATTTACCCGGCAGGGGGGCCTGGAAACGAAAATGATCCGGAAGATGGTCCGGCAAGATATACGTATCCGGGCATAGAATAAATGCATGTTCGATGATATTTTCAAGTTCACGGATATTTCCAGGATAATCATATGTCATTAAAACGGCAAGTGCTTCATGGCTGATTCCTTGCACCGTCCGTTTGCGCAACCGGTTTATCCGTTCAATAAAACGATCAACGAGTATTGGAATATCTTCTTTACGCTCACGGAGCGGTGGCAGTTGCAAGCAAATAATGTTAATCCGGTAATACAGATCCATCCTGAATTTTCCCTGTTTTACCAGATCGTCAAGATCCTGATGCGTTGAAGAAATTATACGGACATCAGATTTTTCAAACTGTGTTGCGCCAAGGGGCAGAAAGGTTTTATCCTGCAGAACCCGAAGGAGCTTTACCTGAAAGGCATCACTGATATCCCCGATTTCATCTAACAGGATGGTGCCTTTGTGGGCAGATGCAAAGATACCGGGCTTGTTTTTCATTGCATTGGTAAATGCACCTGCTTTGTAACCAAAAAGTTCCGATTCCAGCAAAGTGTCCGGCAGGGCTCCGCAGTTGATTGCTGTAAACGGTTTTTCACGGCGCAAACTCAACCCATGGATGGCCCGGGCGAGAAGCTCCTTTCCGGTTCCTGTCTCACCCTGGATTAAAACAGCACTGTCGCTTTCAGATACCTGGGGCAAAAGATCGAATATTTTCTGCATGATCGGGCTCTGGCTGACCATATCGCCGAGCTGATATCTGCCATGGAGCGCTTTGCGAAGTTCTTCCTCCTGCCTTTGGTCCCTGAAGGTTTCAACGCCGCCGATAATTTCTCCATTTTTATCCCGCAATACGGCTGTGGATACTGTAACCGGAACCCGTTGCTTTTCACTGTTGACAAAGTATGTGGCGGTATTGATAATCGGTTTTTTTTCCGCCATTGTTCGTCGCAGGGCGCAATTAGACTCGCACATGTTTGTCCGAAAGACTTCCCAGCAATTTTTTCCCATGGCTTCTTTTCTGGGAATCCCGGTGATTTCTTCCGCCGCACGGTTAAATGAGATAATCCGCCAATTTAAATCTACGGTAAATACGCCTTCGGAAATACTTTCAAGGATGATGTCTGTCGTGTTTTTAATTTTCAAGTACTTCTCTGACTTTTTTAGATAGTTCCAGGAGGTTGAACGGTTTTTGAATAAAACCGCTGCAACCCTGTTTCATAAGATCCGAGGCCTGACCGTCAATGCTGTAACCGCTGGAAAGGAGAATCCGAGCATCCGGATTGATTGTTTTTAATTGCGCAAATGTTTCACTGCCGCTCATTATCGGCATGATCATATCCAGAATGACAAGGTCGATCTGTTCGTAATGCGAGTTATAAATTTCTAATGCAGCCTTGCCGCCATTGGCGGTTAAAACCGAGTACCCCAGTTCGGTCAGCAAAGTCTCGCCGATTTCGACGATCATTGTTTCATCGTCAATAACCAGAATTGTTTCATTCCCTTTTAATAAAGGTTCTACAATTTTATTTTCTTTTTCAGGTGTTTTTTCAGATGCCGGCAGGTAAATCTTAAATGTTGATCCTTTTCCCGGTTCGCTGTAAACGGTGATATATCCATCGTGATTTTTTACAATGCCGTAGACGGATGAAAGCCCCAGACCGGTGCCCTGACCATGTTCCTTTGTGGTAAAAAACGGTTCGAATATTTTTTCCTGGGTTTTTTTATCCATCCCGATGCCGGTATCTGTTACAGAGAGCTTCACATATTGCCCGGCCTGTTCCTGAAAAGGGGCCAGTTGGAATTCGGCAAGTTCGACATTCTCGGTCCGGATAAAAATTTCTCCCCCGTCCGGCAGGGCCTGGGACGCGTTGATAAGCAAATTCAATACAACCTGTTCTATTTGACCGGGATCTGCATCCACCGATGATAAATTCTTTTGAAGGTTGGAATGAATAGTGATTTCTTTTTTTGTAGAGGCAAATATTTTTGCGCTCATGCGAATGATTACATTTATGTTGATAGTTTTTGTCTGATACTGGCCTCCCCGGGCAAAGCCCAGAAGCTGCCGGGAAAGATCAGAACCATATTTGATATGTTCTTCGATAGTTTTTAATTTTTTATAATTGGGATGTTTCGGGTCGGTTTTCATCATGATTAATGATGTGTTGCCCTGGATTGTCATCAACAGATTATTAAAATTATGCGCAATGCCACCGGCAAGTGTTCCGATGGCTTCCATTTTCTGGACCTGCTGAAGTTGGCTTATCATGCGTTTCTGATCTGTTATATCGCGGATGACACCCTGATAGCCAAGAATATCACCGTCGTCAGACCGCCAGAGCGTTGAAGTTAAGAGACATTCAATTTTCGAGCCGTCTTTTTTTCGAAATTTGATTTCATAGTCTTTTACATATTCTTTTTTTTCTATGATTTTTTTAAATTTGTCCCGGTCTGCAGGGTTATGATAGACATCGAGGATATCAGAGCCGATAATTTTATCATGCGAATAACCGAAGAGCTCAGCGCCTGCAGGATTTATTTCAATGATTTTACCGTCTCGCGAGGTGATATAAATTGCGTCCCGTGAGGTTTCAAAAATATTGCGAAATCTTTCTTCGCTTTTTTTAAGGGCTTTTTCCGCCTCGATCCGTTTTGATATGTCCCTTGATACGCCGATAAGTTCGACAAATTTTCCGGTCCCGTCAAATATCGGCATGGCTGTTATTTCAACCCAGAGTATTGATCCGTTTTTGTGGATATATTCAAGCTCAAGGGTATGAACTATAGGTACCTTTGATAAATCTGCCTCTATCTGATGGACTGCCCGTTCAAAATATTTTGTGGCATATTCATAGGATGCCGGGGTTATGATGTCACTAAATGGCCTGTTAAGTGCTTCTTTTACAGTATAGCCGATTAATGATTCAACTGAATGACTGAGATAATTTAGTTGAAATTTATCTGCGGACATGAGCCAGATCATATCCGGTACATTGTCAATTATCATGCGCAGTTTATGATCGGTGCGCTGGAGTTGAACCAGTTCTGTCCGGATGGTAGCGTTTTCGCTTTCAAGCTTTTTTATGCGTTGAGCTAGATCATTGTATGATGGCTTGTCAGCCATGTTGTGTGTCTCCCCTTTAGTTTTACTGTTTACTGAACGAAAAGTCTATTTATTCGTAGGCTGGGTTAGCCCCATTGTTATGCTGGGTTTCTTGTCTCAACCCAGCCTGTAAAAATAAAATGTTTACCAACATAAAAAGCAAAAGGGCGTAACCCAACAAATCATGCGATTGGGTTTCCGTTCAACCAATAGCTACCATAAAAAAGAATTTGATTCAATGGGATGTCTTTTAATCCATGAAACGGTTTTCCTGATATGTGTCAATAAACAACGGGATAAAGGTGGCTGCATCTTCAACAATGCATATGTCGGCAAAGTTAAATATGGCTGAATGGGGATCTTTGTTGATTGCAACAATAAATTTTGAGTCGCGCATTCCAGCGATATGCTGGCTGGAGCCGGATATTCCACAGGCAATGTAGAGTTTTGGGCGTACTGTCGCCCCGGTGATGCCGATTTGCTGGTTGTAGGGAAGCCATTTTTTGTCGCATACCGGCCGTGATCCGCCCACATGGGATTTGGGAAATAAGCGGGCCAACCGGCGGATCAGATCCAGATTTTCTTTTTTCCCGATTCCGTTACCCGCAGAAACGATCACATCTGCGTCCACGATGCCGGATGTGTCTGATTGATTTTTTTTATACCTTTTAAAATGATATTTTTGGGGGCAAGCGGGCAGGGTGATGGTCGATACAGTTCCGGGACGGGAATTGTTTGTAATTTTCGGTTTGAAAATTCCGGGCTGAATGGTCAAAATTGTTGTGCCGGCCGTACTCGTTATGTCTGCGGTTATTTTATCATTGAAAAGAGACCGGCTAAAGCAAAGGCCGTCATCACGTTGGATAATTTTTTCAACGCCGGTGATGCAGGCAGCATTCAGTCTGATTGCCAGACCGGGGGCAAAATCAAGACCCTTCTGGTTTTGTGCGATGCAGATATATAACGGATTTAAATCAGTCAACAGGTTGAGGGGAAGGTCCTTAAAAATTGTTTCATCAGGTTCCCTCGGGTTTGAAGATGTGATGACAATAATATCTATTCCCGATTTTTCGGCAAGGTGGTGTGCTGTGGCCGATAAATCATGACCGCTGATGAAAATTTTGATGGATGCTGCGGTAAATTGTTGAAGGATTTTCGCGCATTCAATTAATTCAAAGGTGATGGGCGCTATTTTGCCGTTGTCATGTTCTGCAATGATAATAATATGTTGTTCCATGCTTAAAAGTTTGCATAATCTTGTCTGATTTGTCAACCTAAAAATAGAGCAGTCGTTCGTTTTTTTGATTGCTGCCGGGCTTGAAAAATGGAAACAGGTGTATTATTATTTATTTCAAAATATAAAGAGTTGGTAAAAATTTTCAATGAAATATAGATTTGCAATCATAGGCTGCGGGAAAGTCGGTACGGCGCTGGGAAAACATCTGACAGATGCAGGATACACACCCGTCGGATTTTTCAGCAGAAGTATGGAGTCGGCCAAACGGCTTGAGAAAGCTGTCAGCGGTGAGGGTATCTGTTTTGGAACGCCATGGGAAGCGGCAAAACATGCCGACATTATATTTATTACCACGCCGGATCATGCCATTGAAGAGACCTGCCGTATTATTGTAAAAAATCGGGGAATACGGAAAAACGCAGTCGTCCTTCACTGCAGCGGCGCGTTACCGTCCACCATACTTTCTTCTGTTCATGCAAGTCATGCGGCGGCAGGTTCCATGCATCCGCTTCAGAGTTTTGCTGCGGAAAATTCTAAAAATCCGTTTCAAGATATTATGGTGGCCGTTGAAGGCGATGAAGACGCAATTCAAATGGCGGAGGCCATTGCATGTGATCTGAGCGCTCAGCCGTTTATTATTCGAACGGATGGTAAAACATTATACCACGCAGCGGCTGTTGTGGCATCCAATTATCTGGTCACCCTGATGGACCTGTCATTTAAATTAATTGCCGCATCCGGCGTTTCTGAATCAGACGCCTATAATGTTTTAAAGCCATTAATCAAAGGGACGCTTTCAAACATTGCAAATGTCGGCATTCCGGATGCCCTGACCGGGCCCATTGCCCGGGGGGATGCTGAAATCGTTGAAAAGCATATGGCGGCCATACGTTTGCTGTCACCGGACCTGTTAGCACAGTATAGGATGCTCGGATTTGCCACAATCAAGATTGCGCAGGCAAAGGGGACGCTTTCGGAAGAAGGGGCCAAAAAAATGTCGGCGATCCTTGCCTGATTGCTTCCGGTGAACCCGGCTAAAATGGGTTTAAACCTTTGAAAGATTCGTTTTTATTGCAGTGCCGAGGTCGGACATATTTCAATCCGGAAAAAACCGGCGCCCTCCGGTCCCTTCATCAATTCATGAAAAGGGGCGAATTAAAGTGGTTGATCCGATAACCTATTTTGAAAAACCGATATGACAACCCGATTGCCGAGGGCGTAAACGGCGATAGTCTGCCACGGCCAGGCCCGGCGTTTTTTGCTTGCGGCCCGGGTGTTCAAGACCATGATTGTTAAAACCCAAAAAGGATAATGTGATGCGAGAACCGCTTGAAACGCTTGATAAAAAATTTGTTTTATTTTCATCAAATGAAGGAGGCATAGAATTCTTTCCAAGTGCTTATAATTCCATGATAGATGTCAGTGATATTACCTTAAAATCTTTTACCGACGTATTTCGTATTTCTCCGATTGAATCGAAATGTGTATT